>CAJAFJ010000552.1 GCA_903938955.1 uncultured beta proteobacterium
AATAAATGCGTCTTCTGAAGCCGCGTGCGACAAACAATCTAATATATGCCACGGCGAAGTCGGAATGTATGTTGTGGTGCATTACCCCAGTGCATTTCCAGATCTTAACTTGAGCTCATGCACGCACCTCATCTGCAATTACGGACAGTGGCCCGCTGCCTATACAGACGAACCTGTGTGGTCTATCGAGAGGTACGAAAGAGAAACGAGACATTTTTTTGACAACACTTTAGCAACAATAGCGCAGGAAAAGAAGGTATTTTGGATGAGTTCAAATCCTTTCCCCCTGACATCGGCACTTGTTCGGTCGTGCCCGCCAAGAGACTGGCGTTTTCCTCACATCCTCAAGGAATACAATACGGTCGCTGCTGTCTTGGCCCGGGAGCGAGGCATCGAGGTGATAGATCACTTTGACATGATGTTCCACCTTGTAGACGCGTCCTATGACGCCGCCCATTATACTGAACCGTCTGGTTCAGCTCTTGCTAGACTCGTGCTTACTCGACTCTGCTCTAGCTTGTAGTTCATTTTCGCAGCCTTTCTTCGTATCAAAGGCGTGTCGCAAGTGTGTCTGTTACAGCTCCAAGTTGCTTTGCATTTGCCTGAAGCAACCGTTTTCAACCAGCCTGTAATAACCGTTTCCCAGCGCGACATTGTCCGGATGGACGATTGTGAAGCAAATTTCATTGGTTTTGTGGTCCCCTCGATGCTGTCAACGTCCACCGGCCACGAGGTCAACTCTTCCTCTGTACTGCTGTCTTGACCCGAACGATTAGTTACAACCCTTCCGTATTTCTGACTGCCTGCTCTTGCACTTTCTCCTTTTGGGGACCTGAAGCGGCGGTGAAAATATTCAACGACGCTGTCACAACAAAAAGCCTTCGCGACAGAAACACAAATACCGCCGAGCACAGCCCAAAGTTTAGGAGTGGATATTTTGTTACCGGCAAGAGCTCAAGCAGCCCCTTGGGCTGAGCATCCGGCACGCCCTCAGTCGACAACCAGGTATGAAATTGTACAATGTAAGTCTCCAGAGTGATGCATCCGAGCCAGCTAAACATGGCCAAGTGCGTTCGACGCAAGCCCGGGGTGAGGTTTCGCAGCAGGATCCACGAGGTAATGGGGACCCAGGACGTGAAAGGATGCAGGTCGTTGTACCGGTTCTTAGGCAGGGTCCCGATCGCATAAAGCCAGGCGCCTCCAGCAGCCAGCGCGACGGCAGCGCTTGTGCCGCGCGCAAGGTTTTTTTTCCATCCGAATCTGTTTAAGTCAATTCTGCCTAGCCAATCGCTCAGGGTCGGTTTCAGAGCTGCGCATGCCATGCCGTAGATCCAGATATACCGATCGAGCGACGACCGGAAGCGCCACTCGTGGAGCTTATCGAGTATTGCTGAGGTGGCGATAGAGGTGGTCGCGGTGGTGCCGTTTGCCGAAGCCCTGCTGCTGTGAACATAATCGCTGACACCTGGGTACCCTCCTATGCTCGACGCCGACGCCACCGGCAGGCTGCTTCTCTTTGGGTCCTGATATCCCACCAAAAAAGTCAACGGTCTCCAAATTGCGTCGAAAACGCTGCGAGATTCCCAGCAGACTGCCGTCACGGCCAGGCACGCCGCAATCTTGATCGCTTGCCCCTTCGGAGACGCGTTGAGCTTTGGAGCAATTGCCATCGTCGCGTACACCATGAGCGTGTAAAG
>CAJAFJ010000553.1 GCA_903938955.1 uncultured beta proteobacterium
AGCAGACCAAGTTTCTTTTGGACGAAAACCAGATGCCAAAGTCCTGGTACAACATCCAGGCCGACCTGCCCAAGGCGGCACCTGCTGTGTTGCACCCCGGCACCCTGCAACCGATTGGTCCGGATGATTTGGCGCCGCTTTTCCCCATGGCTTTGATCATGCAGGAAGTGAGTCAGGAGCGCGAGATTGAGATCCCCGAGCCGGTGCAGGATATTTACCGTATGTGGCGTCCGGCACCGCTGTACCGTGCACACCGGCTTGAAAAGGCGCTCGGCACTCCGGCCAAGATTTACTACAAATACGAAGGTGTCAGCCCAGCAGGCAGCCACAAGCCCAACACCGCCGTGCCGCAAGCTTTTTACAACAAAGAGGAAGGCGTGAAGCGGCTGGTGACCGAGACCGGCGCCGGTCAGTGGGGTACCTCGCTGGCCTTTGCCGGTTCCCTGTTCGGACTGGAGGTTGAAGTGTTCCAGGTGCGCGTGTCGTACGAGCAAAAACCGTACCGCCGCGCCGTGATGGAAACCTTTGGTGCGCGCTGCGTCGCGTCACCGTCCGTTGAGACCGCCTATGGCCGCTCGGTGCTGGCCAAGTACCCCAATCACACCGGCAGTTTGGGCATTGCCATCTCGGAAGCTGTTGAGTTGGCCATGCAGCGTGACGACACCAAGTACGCCTTGGGCTCGGTGCTGAACCATGTGCTCTTGCACCAAACCGTCATCGGTCAAGAAGCCATGACACAAATGGAAATGGCCGACACCTGGCCCGATGTGGTGATTGGTTGCGCTGGCGGCGGCTCCAACTTTGCCGGCATTGCCTTTCCCTTCATTGGCCACGCTTTGCGCGGTGGTCAAAAGTCGCGCATCGTGGCGGTGGAGCCTGCCGCCTGCCCGTCACTCACACGCGGCAAGTACGCCTATGACTTTGGTGACACCGCGGGCATGACCCCACTGACCAAGATGCACACCTTGGGCAGCCAGTTCACGCCACCGGGTTTTCATGCCGGTGGCCTGCGTTACCACGGCATGTCGTCGCTGGTGTCGCATTGCAAGGAATTGGGTTTGCTGGACGCGGTGGCCTACAACCAGGTGGAATGTTTTGAAGCCGGTGTTCTGTTTGCCCGCAACGAAGGCATCGTGCCCGCGCCGGAGTCCAACCACGCCGTCAAAGGTGCGATTGAAGAAGCCCTGCGCTGCAAGCGCGAAGGCAAGGCTGAGACGATTCTGTTCTGCCTCTCCGGCCATGGCCACTTCGACATGGCGTCGTATCAAAAGTATTTTGCTGGTGAATTGACCGACGAACGCTGCGACGAGAGCGAAATGGCCATGGCGCTGGCGGCCTTGCCCAGCGTGCCCGAACTGGCTTGACACAAGGTTGCCGGGTGCTCGGCGCCTGGCTCCTCAGCTGTAGGTCAAGCAGGGCGTGAATTCCCAAAACCAGTTCGCGGGGGTATATTGCTGACAAATAGTTACTTTGGGAAGGATGTGGATCATGAAAAACGTTCAGTTTTTATCGGTTTCGGTGCGGTCACTTGTCGGCTGCGTTATGGCGCTGACCTTGTCGGCGGTGGTTGGCGGCGCACAAGCTGCAAAAGCGCCGGGCAAGACCTTGCCTTATACCTATTACTCAGTGGGTTCTGTGGGCAGTCCCGTCGGCACGGTGGCACCAAAAATCACCCTTGCCCAACCCGCTTTCCCATCCTATGTCTTGATGGGCGGTGGCCCTGATGTGGATGCAGGCTTTCGCTGGATGATTAACAAAGCGGGCATCACACCGACCACTGGCGGCCGGTTGGTGGTGATTCGCACCACCGGGGATGGCGCCTACGACCCATATATTTACTACAGCAACAGGCGCTCATCCGTTAAATCGGCCGACGTCATTGACGGTTGGGTGGGCGGCGCCTCGCTGGGGCTGACCTCCGTAGAGACCTTGGTCATTCCGAACGCCGAGGCGGCCAAGCACCCGATCGTGAATGCCATTGTGGCAAATGCCAATGCGGTGTGGATTGCCGGGGGCGACCAAAGCACCTACATCAAATTTTGGAATAACACCCCGCTTGAGGACACCTTGAATAAATTGATGTCGGCCAACGTGCCTATTGGCGGCACCAGCGCAGGCTTAGCGGTAATGGGCGGCTTTGATTACTCGGCCCTCAATGCCTCGGCAACGTCGCCGCTGGCGCTACAAAATCCTTACTACGCAGATATCACTTTCGACCCCAATCCCTTGAGTACAAGCGGTGGCTTCATTGCCCCTGCGGCGTTTAAGAATATCATTTTTGACTCCCACTTTGATGCTCGTGACCGCATGGGGCGGCTGATTGCCTTCGTCTCAAGACTCATAGCGCCTTACTCCGGCACGTCTCTTAACTCGACCTTTGGATGCCCGGGCGGTGTCCTTGGCAACACGGTTGCAAAAGGGATTGGTATTGGCGTAGAAACAGCGCTGCTGGTGGAAGGTAACGCGCAGGGTGCTTACACCGGACAGCGGGTAACCAATGTGTCCACCACAACCGAGAGCGCGGTGTACTTTATCGATGTGACGCAAGGTCCGACCCAGTGTGCCGCTAACAAGACGCTTGAAATTCCGACTTCATCGATTCAGATCCGCAAGCTTGCGGATTCAGCTAGCATCATTAATCTGACCGATTGGTCTGAATTTTCGATCTACAAAAATGTCGGTGCCACCAGCGGTGTGCTGGTGCCGGCGAGCCCTTACTGATATTGACGGGTTTTCTCACCCTGTCAGAAGAGGGTGAGCAGCCGGTCCAGTCCGCCTGCGTTGATGCAAACCTTGGCGGCCTCGCGCACAGCGGGCTTGGCGTGGTAGGCCACTGACAGGCCGGCGACACCCATCATGGGCAGGTCGTTGGCACCGTCGCCCATGGCAATGGCTTGCTGCGGGTTGATACCCAGGCTGACGCAGGTTTCCAGCAGAGTCTTGCGTTTTTCTTCCCCGTCACAAATATCACCCCACGGCTGGTCTACCATGCGGCCGGTGAGCACGCCATCCACTGTTTCAAGCACATTGGCACGGGTGTAGTCGATGCCCAGTCGGTCGCGCACGCGGTCCGAAAAAAACGTGAACCCGCCAGAGACCAGCAACACCTTCAGGCCAGCCTTTTTGCAAGCCGCCACCAACTCGGCCGCGCCTGGGTTGAGTTGCAACCGCTCTTGGTAGACCTGCTCCATGCTGGCCACGGTCACGCCCTTGAGCAGCGCCACGCGCCGACGCAGGCTGTCCTTGAAGTCAGTAATTTCGCCGCGCATGCTGGCTTCGGTGATGGCGGCGACTTCGGCCTTGCGACCCACCGCATCGGCGATTTCGTCCACACACTCGATGTTGATCAAGGTGGAGTCCATGTCGAATGCAATGAGTTTGAAGTCGTGCAGATTCAGCGGCGGGGCGATGCCTCGAATGACGAGGCCGGGGGAGATTTCGGTCGTTTGCATGGAAATGAATTTACTATTATTTTGATAGCTGCTTGCGCAATGAGTACGTTAGGTAGAGGCTTATTTCATCATGTATTTCACGTTTGAAGGGGTGCCGACTCACGCATCCACTGTCGCAGGCGGGCCAAGTCGTCGTGGCGCGCAGGTAAAACTCGCGTTCCAGATCGTCTTTGCAACGGGTCATGATGACGAGGCTTTTTGCCCAGCTGATTTCTCTAACCAGTGGTTGGAGTTTTGGGTTTTGGCTGTATTCGTTGAAAAGTTGCCGCATGGCCCATAGGTTTTGGGTCGAAAACCCGTTGCGCCCCGGAAACTCGGCCTGCAAATCGCGCGCCAGATTTTCGACCACACTTTTACCCCAGCCCTGTGCCACTTGCCGCTGGCTGATGTTTTCACCCAGCCACCAGTACAGCGCCAGTAGTTCGCTGTTTGCAGCACGCAAGGCGCGGTATTGCCGCTGCCGAATTTGCGTTTTGATCTCCCGTAAAAAGTCGCCATAGCCCGCCGGTTGCGCGGGCAGACTCGTCAGCTCAGATGCACCGATGTTGGTTGGCTCGCTCAAATTCGTCAGCTTTGGCAGTGGGTCTTTAGGTTGGGACATGGGTTCTTACTAT
>CAJAFJ010000554.1 GCA_903938955.1 uncultured beta proteobacterium
CCATCAAACCGGCCGCCCGGGTTGACTCAAACAGCACAGGGCATTCGGTGGTGGCCAATTTGCGCGCGCGCAAGCGGCTCAAGGCGCGCTCAGCCGCATAGCGCCCGACCGCCTCAGGTGCGGACATATCGCTGGCGCGTCGCATCGAGGTGTACCAAGCGTCGCGCTGCATGTCGTCATCATGGCCTGGCGAAGCGGCAATGGGTGCCACCGACAGGCTGTGTCGCGTGCTGGCGTAGCCCCCGCGAAAGCCCCTTGTGTGGGCACTGAAAAAATGGCTGTGCTGGGCCGACACCGACGCGCCCTCGCTGTTGACGATGCGCGCATCGGTCTGCAACGCCGCCGCCTCACAGCGCAAGGCCAATTGGGCGGCCTCTTCGCTGGTGATGTCCCAGGGGTGAAACAAATCCAGGTCAACCTGATGGTGGGCAATGTCACGCTCATCGGGCAATCCCGCCATCGGGTCTTCGGCCGTGAAACGCGCAATGTCGTGCGCGGCTTGCACCGTGCGCTCGATGGCAGCCACAGAAAAATCCGACGTGCTGGCGTTGCCCCGGCGGTGCCCCACGTACACGGTCACGCCCAGGGATTTATCGCGGTTGCGCTCCACGGTTTCAAGCTCGCCCTTGCGCACCGACACGCTCAGGCCACAGGCCTCGGATGCCTCGGCCCCGGCATCGGTGGCACCCAGTTTTTTGGCGTGCGCCAAGGCATGGTCCACCAACGCCTCGAATTGTTCTCGGCGATGGCTGAAAGCAGCGTATTCAGGGGGGGTGTTGGCAGCGCGGCTGCGGCGTGTGGGTGTATGGTGCATAGCGGCGGCTATGATACTTGCCCCAGGTGTCGCAGCTTGCACCCCCAGAATCAAAACCACACCACATGGCACGCAAACCCAAAAAAGGCTACTTTGTCCGAGGTCAATTCGTGACCGAAGGCAGCGAGGAAGACCTCGCGCTCAAACGCGAAGCCAAGGGCAACGAAGGCACCAGCAGGACCGATCTCAAACGCGAAAGCAACGAGCTGCAAAAGCTCGGCGAAGACTTGCTCGATCTGCGCGGCACTCTGATGCTGCGCCTGACCAGCCAAGGCCATGTGAACGAAAAACTGGCCGATGCCCTGGACCAAGCGCGGCGCATCACCAATTTTGAAGGCCGCCGCCGCCAAATACAGTTCATTGGCAAACTCATGCGCAAACTGCCCGAAGAGGCCTTGCAGGCGGTGCGCGAAGCCTTGTTTGAAAAGCACAGTGGCAGTGCCAGCGAAACGCTTGCGCTGCACATGGCCGAGCAATGGCGGCTGCGCCTGATCGAAGCCGACGCTGCGCTGGACGAATGGGTGGTGCAACACCCCGACACCGATGTACAGCAATTGCGCGCCTTGGTGCGCCAAGCGCGCAAAGACCACCTGAGCGATGCCAAATCGGTGTCGCAAGGCCTGGCACCTCGCCAGGGACGGGCATTTCGCGAACTGTTTCTCCTCATCAAATCGCAGCTCAACGCCAGCCATGTCTGAAACCCCCTCACCCTCACCCACTTTGGACCGCGTTCGCATTGGCATCGTCTCGGTCAGCGACCGCGCCTCCAGCGGCGTCTACGAAGACAAAGGCCTGCCCGCCTTGCGCGAGTGGCTGGGCCGCGCCGTGCAAAACCCAATCGATTGGGAACCGCGCCTGATCGCCGATGAACAAGCGCTGATCAGCCAAACGCTGATTGAACTCGTCGATTTGGGTTGCGATGTGGTGCTGACCACCGGTGGCACCGGCCCGGCCAAAC
>CAJAFJ010000555.1 GCA_903938955.1 uncultured beta proteobacterium
CAGCAACGCATTTTTGCTGCGCCACTGAACCAGCACCACCAAGGCCACGGCCACCAGTTCCGGCCAAGGGCCGGTGGGGTTCTCCGTGGTGGAGCCCACCACCGAATGCAGCATCAACAGTGTCATGATGGCCAAGGGCAAAAACTGCCCCAGGCGTTGCACGACCGGGTGTTTTTCCAGCCATTGGGCAGCGACAAAAGGCAGCGCGCGCAAGGCAAACGTGACCAGCCCCATGGCCACGATCACACTGATCACATAGCCACGGTCCGTCATTTGCCGACCTCCTGCGCCACGGGGCTGGGTTTGGCTCGCCAAAAGACGCTGACCGCCATGCTGAGCACAATGGAAATCACCAGCGCATGTTTGGCGGCCAGCAGGTAAGCCACGGCGTAGGCCAGCAACGCAACCCACAGGGGCGCGGCGCTCTTTCGGGAGCGCCACTGCTCCACCGTGAGGACGGCAAACAAGGCGGCCAGTACAAAGTCAAGCCCCACCAAGGTCACTTGGGCCTGGGCACCGATGAGGGCCCCCAGCAAAGTGCCCAGTACCCACCAAGCGTGGTTGAGCAAGGCCACCAGCGCCATCTGGCTGCGGCTGCTGGCGGGCAGCATAGTGAGCACCGAATAGGTCTCGTCCGTGAGGCCAAACACCAGATACCAGCGGTGCAACTTGTCTGGCGGCAACTTGTTGAGCAAAGACAGACCGTAAAAAATGTGCCGCAGATTCACGATCAAGGTCGCCAGCGCAATCGTGCCCACCGGCATCCCGGCCGCCATCATCGGAATCATCATGTACTGCGCCGCACCAGCGAACACCACGAGGCTGGTCAGCACCGCCAGCCACCAGTCCCCGCCCGCCTGAACAAACAGGAAACCAAAAACCGTGCCCAGCGGGATGTAGCCCATGGCGACGGGCACGGTCAGCATCAGCGCCGAGATCGGTGGCCTGAGCGGCGCTGGCCCCGGGGAAATTGGACGGGTCATATTGGAGAAAATGGGCGGTAATAACTGGGCGATGACAGGCGGGGTGATACCGGCTGTGTCGATGAGTACCCAGCTTCAATCGTGGGTGTCTATTTTAAATCCAGCGCATGGATCAGCCTTTACCATGCAAGCCACAACAAAGGAAACGCCATGTCCGTGATCACCACCATCGAAGACCTGCGCGTATTGGCGCAAAAACGCGTGCCGCGCATGTTTTACGACTACGCCGACTCGGGCTCTTGGACCGAAAGCACCTACCGCGCCAACTCCGCCGATTTCCAGAGCATCAAGCTGCGCCAGCGCGTGGCCGTCAACATGGAAAACCGCAGCACGGCCAGCACCATGATCGGCCAACCCGTCGCCATGCCGGTCGCCATTGCGCCCACCGGCCTGACCGGCATGCAACACGCTGATGGCGAGATCAAGGCGGCGCAGGCCGCCAAAAAGTTTGGTATTCCGTTCACGCTCTCGACCATGAGCATTTGCTCGATTGAGGACGTCGCCCAAGAAACCGGGGGGCACCCGTTCTGGTTTCAGCTGTATGTGATGAAAGACCGCGACTACATCGAGCGCCTGATCGACCGCGCCAAGGCCGCGAATTGCTCGGCGCTGGTGCTGACGCTGGATTTACAAATTTTGGGCCAGCGCCACAAGGACCTGAAAAACGGTCTGTCAGCGCCGCCCAAACTTACCGTTGCCAACATTCTCAACATGATGACCAAGCCACGCTGGGGTCTGGGCATGCTGGGGACCAAACGCCATGGTTTTGGCAACATCATCGGCCACGTCAAGGGCGTGGAAAACATGGGCAGCTTGAGCGAATGGACCGCCAAACAGTTTGACCCCGGCCTGAACTGGGGCGATGTCGAGTGGATCAAGCAACGCTGGGGCGGCAAGCTGATCCTCAAAGGCATTCAGGACGCAGAAGACGCGCGCCTGGCCGTCAACTCCGGCGCCGATGCGCTGATTGTCTCCAACCACGGCGGGCGCCAGCTGGACGGGGCTGAGTCCAGCATCCGCGCCCTGCCCCAGATC
>CAJAFJ010000556.1 GCA_903938955.1 uncultured beta proteobacterium
GCATGAAAAACGAACTCATCATTGCGCGCCACACCGGCCAGAAGAAGCGTGCCGCCGCGCAACGTTTGCGTGCCTTGTTGCAGGAGTTTGGGCTGAGCAGTCTGCTTGACACGCGCTTTACATTGCCCGCCGAGAATGCGGCCTTGATCGCTTCAGACAGCACGGGTGACAACGAAACCCCGGTTTGAAGCGTTCAGGTAGCTCTCGACACTTTGTACTTTTGATTTTTGGAATTTTTCATGAAACATCTATTGACGCTGAGCCTAGCTTTGTTCATTGCCGCCACCTTGGGGGCCTGTGCCAGCAGCAGCCCTGACGTGATTCAACGCGGCGACACCCAGCGTCTGGCCAAGGTGGAAGACGGCGTGGTGCTGACCGTGCGCAACGTGGTGGTGGAAGGCAGTCAGAGTGGGGTGGGCGCGACCGTAGGCGGCGTGGTCGGTGCGGTGGGGGGTTACAGCGCCAGCAGCATTCAGCGCGAAGGCCAAGTGCTGGGCCTGCTGATCGGCGCCGCCGGTGCCGTGGCGGGCAATGCGATTGAGCGTTTTGGTTCGCGCGAAGAAGCGGTCGAAATTTTGGTGGCCCTCAAAGGGGGCGAGCGTCGGGCCATTGTGCAAGGCAAGGGCGGTGAAGTACTGGTGCCCGGCGATGCCGTGATTCTGGTCACCACGGGCAACAAAATCAGGATCACCAAAGCCCCTAAATAAGCGGCTCGATTCAGTCGCGCACAAACAGCGTTACCAGCGGGTCGGGCCCGACCTGCTGGCTCCAGTGACCATGCACCGTGGCATCAAATGCTGCGCCTTCCGGCAAGGTGTCGGCTGAATAAAAATGCTCACCCGCCTTGAACAGGCGCGAGCTGCCGTCTTGCAGAAAAATCTCCATCTGGCCACCCAGAATAAACACCCACTGCGTTTTGCCGGTGCAGTGAAAAGTGCTGCGAAACCCCACCGGGCTCTGGCGCAACTGAAAACCCTCAGATGGCATCAAGGTCGAGAGTTGTGAGCTGGGCGTGCCCTCCGTCAAGGCGACGGCCTCTTCGCGAAAGCGGGCGCGGCCATCGGCGTCGGTGAACAGCACGGTTTTGGTGATTGAAGTCAAAGCGTTCTCCATTAATAATAGGGGTCAGATTCCAATTAAATACTATGGCCCGTCTACCCCGACTCACACTGCCCGGTTATCCGCACCACGTCATCCAGCGCGGCAATAACCGCCAAGCCATTTTTAACTCGAACGCAGATTATCTGACCCTGCTGGCCTTGTTGGATGAGAACGCCAAAAAGTTCAACGTGGCGATTCACGCCTATGTGTTGATAAGCAACCACTTTCACCTGCTGGCCACGCCACAGACGGCAGACGGTTTGCCGCAGATGATGCAGGCGGTGGGGCGGCGCTATGTGCGCTATTTCAACGACAGCCAGCAGCGCAGCGGCACCTTGTGGGAGGGGCGTTACAAGTCCACGGTGATTCAGACTGAGCGCTATTTGCTGGCCTGCATGGCCTATATCGACCTCAATCCCGTGCGGGCGGGCTTGGTCCGCCAAGCGCGGGACTATCCATGGTCAAGTCACGGGCACTATACCGGCCAGCGGGTTGACAAACTGATTACCCCGCATGCCCTGTATTGGGAGCTGGGCAACACGCCGTTTGCCCGTGAAGCGGCCTACGCTGAAATGGTGCAATCGGGCATCAGCACGGTGCAGCAGGCCGCGTTGACCGACTCGGCACTGAGTGGCTGGGCGTTGGGCGAGCCTGATTTTGTGGCAGATTTACAAAAAAGAACAATGCGCCGTGTCAGCAAAGGCGCTGCCGGGCGGCCCGTTTCAGTGCCAAAAAATAGACCAAGTACGCCAAAAATCCCTTTGGTTATTAGTTAGTGTGCTATTTATTTTGATGTGTCCCTAATTTTTACTTGAATAAAATAACTTGGAATTAATTGGAATCTGACCCCGATTATTTTGCTTGGCACTTTTGTTGCATTGCAGTATTCTTCAACCCTCTGATAATTTTTTAGGAGTGCGCCATGACCACGGCTGCCGAGATCAAGCATCTCAACGAACAAGGTTTATATTCTTCCGACCAGGAGCATGACGCTTGTGGTGTGGGTTTTGTGGCGCACATCAAGGGCACCAAGTCGCACCATATTGTCAAGAACGCACTCAAGATTCTTGAAAATCTGGACCACCGGGGCGCTGTCGGCGCCGACAAGCTGATGGGTGACGGCGCCGGTATCCTGATTCAACTGCCTGACGCGCTGTACCGAGAAGAGATGGCCGCTCAGGGCGTGACCCTGCCGCCCCCCGGCGAGTATGGCGTGGGCATGATATTCCTGCCCAAGGAGCACGCATCCCGTCTGGCTTGCGAACAGGAGATGGAACGCGCCATCAAGGCCGAAGGGCAGGTGCTGCTGGGCTGGCGCGATGTGCCGGTGAACCGCGATATGCCCATGTCGCCCACGGTGCGCGAGAAAGAGCCTGTCTTGCGCCAGGTCTTCATTGGCCGTGGCAACGACGTCATCGTGCAGGATGCGCTGGAGCGCAAGCTGTACGTGATTCGCAAGACCGCCAGTGCAAACATCCAGAACCTGA
>CAJAFJ010000557.1 GCA_903938955.1 uncultured beta proteobacterium
CACCCGCTTTGGCGACGTGAAAATCCGCAACGCCCGCCACAAGCTCGACGAGCAACCGCTGGACGCAACCTGCACCTGCTACGCCTGCGCGGGCAGCGCTGGCGTGTCATGGGCCGACGGCGGCCGCGCGGGTTTCAGCCGCGCTTACCTGCACCACCTGGACCGCTGCGGCGAAATGCTCGGCCCGATGCTGGCCAGCATTCACAACCTGCACTACTACCTGGCGCTGATGACGGAAGTGCGCGCAGCGCTGGATATGGGCGCGTTTGCCGCCTTCCGGGCTCAATTCAAGGCGGATCGGGCGCGCGGGGTTTGACTTTATTGGCTATTCATTGAATAGCGACGCACGCCCCTAGCGCGACACCGATCAACTAACTGTGTGTGAACACGGTCAGCACGCCGGTATAACCGTACAGATGGTTGCGGGCGATCTCGCCGCCGGCAAAAAAGCCGACCAGCGGCACATCACCCAGGGCGCGGCGCACGATGTGGAGCTCGGCGCTGGGTCCACCAAAGTGCGGCCCGCCACGACCGGAGCAGCTCACATAGATAGCGCCCGCAATGCCGCGTGCCGGATGCGGGACAGATTCGGCCTCAGAGACGGCCAAGGCGCTCACGGCGTCGACCGTTAATTCTTGCGGCTCCAGTTCTTCACGGATTTCAGCGCACACGCGCATCAAATCAGCCTTGGCCGCTTTCACATTGCGCTGGCAAAAAGCCAGTTGCATGCCTTCCTGCAACGTGGTCGCCACCGCGACCCCGTGACGGGCTGGGTCCAGCCCAATAATGTGGCGCACGATCACATCGTTGCCAAAGTTGCCGGTCCGGCTCACGGCCGCCCCCTCCCCGGCTGGGCTGCCGCTGTTGGCAGGGTTCATCACGCCGACCAGGGTGGCGCGCACGGCAGTCAGCGCTTGTTGCGGTTGCTCCAGCGTCACATTCAGTTCGCGCAGCAGCACCTCCAACGCTGGTTCGCCGTCGAGTTCAAACACCACATGGTTGTCGGCGGCCGTTACCTGGTGCGCCTTGGCCACCGGCAAGCAGCCTTGCGTCACGCGTGACACCAGACTCACGCCATCACCAAAAGCCACGCCGCTCAAGCCCCCGCTGAAGACGCCACTGGCCGCGCCCTGCCCGCTGATATTGCCGTTGCCGGCCACCGCAAACTGCACCGCCTGGCTGCGGCTGGCCGACAAGCCGCCAAACACATAGCCCGAACTGGTGCGCGCGGCCATTTCCTCGATCAGCTCCGGCAAGTCGTGCGTGTGGGCATCGGCGTGAATCAGGGCGGTATGGGCGTCAAAGCCCAGGCCTAAAGGCGCCACACCGGAAAAGACGCGGTATTGGTCCGACGGCACGTCACACAGCATAACGACCATTGCCGGCTCGTCAAAATACTCAACATTGTTGGACGCCACCCCCACGCCGACGGTGCCGGACCAGTCGGTCACCTCGGGCAGCTCGGCGCTCAGGTGCTCCAGAATGTCCTGCGCCTGGTCCGCGTAGTGGTCGGTGATGTAGAGCAGCGCCAGCGTCGGGCTGCGGGCATAGCCGGGCTGCGCCATTTGCGCGCGCAGTTGCGCCAGCACCAAGTCGGCAGCCATCAGCCACTGGGGATGACTGGCATGACCATAGGGAAATAGCTTCATCGCCACGCGTGCGCCTTGTTCATTGCCAAGTGAACAGCGGGTTTACTTGGCCGCTTTTTTAGCCGCCGGCTTGGCCGCCGATTTCACCGCCGCCTTGGCGGGGGCTTTGGCTGCGGGCTTGGCGGGCGTGCTGGGTTTGACCACGCTGGCGACGGCTTTTTTGGTGGCTTCCACGGCTTCTTTGGCCATTTCTGTGGCCATGTTTTTGGTCGCATCTAGCGCGGCATTGGCGCCGACCTCTTTCAAGGCGGTCGCGGCAATATTCTGAAACTGTTGTGTGAGCGCGCCCCACAACTGCATCGGGTCCACCATCGGCGGGGTGGGCGTGGCGGCAGCGGCGGGTGCCGGCTCTGGCGTAGCCGCTGCAGCGGCGGCCGCATTGGCGGCCTGGCTGGCTGCGCGCGCTTTGTGGGCAGCGGCTTCGGCTTCAGCGGCCAGCTCCGAGATGGTCTTGGAGGCCGGAGCTTTACCGGCTTCGGCTTTGGCCGAGAACACATTGGCCATGTCGCCGATGTTGACGTTCATGCCCTTGAGCGTGGCGAGCGTCATTTTTTGGACTTCAAGCGCCTGGATGGTGGCGCTCAGCGCTTTGGAGTTTTGATCAAGCCAAAAAAGCACGGTCTTAAGCTCGGAAATGCGTTTTTCCAGATCTTCCACATTCAGGGTCGGGGCAATCCAGCTGGCCAGATTCGGCATTTGCGGGATCACATCGGTCGCCCCCTTGGCCAGGTTCTGAAGAAAGTCAAAACCGGGGACGAATTTACCGAAACCAGCGTTCTGTGAATCACTCATATTTGCTCCTTGGGGTTGTCAAAAATAAACCGATGACAGCTTACCCCAATGCGGTCAATTTATGGCTGCGCAAGCGGTGCTGTACAGTGCCATTTTTAACCGAGGGAATATGACATGGTCAAGAAGTGGCAAGAATCCGCCGTTGTGTACGGCACCGAAGACTTGCTGACAAGCCTGTGCAATTCAGTCACCCGGGTATTGAATGTGGCGACCCAGTGCGGCATTCACTATTCAGGCATGGTTCAGCGCATCACCAAAACCTGTTTGAAGCCGGACATTGGCTGTTTTGTGCTGTTTGACGGTGGGTTTTCAGGCTTGGTGGTCATCAACTTTTCGGCGGCCACGGCCATGGAGCTGTACGAGAGTTATATGCTCAACATGGGCATGCCCAAAAACGAACTGGCCAGCGCCCACACCTCCGACGAGGTGAGCAACATCATGGGCGAGCTGATGAACCAGATCGTCGGCGACTTCACCGGCAAGGTGCGCCGTGAACTGCAAACCCACATCACCCAAAACCAGCCCAAGATGCTGGTGCTCAACAAGCAGGTCGTGTTGAGTGTGGACACGCATCTGGACCAGCCGGAAGCCCGGCGCGTGACCTTCTACACCGGTAAAAACAATATTTTTTACCTTGAACTGGCGATTGACCGCACTGAATTCATCAAGCTGCATGACTTTGAGGCGGGCGAAGTGGTTGACCCAGACGCCTTGATCGCCCAGGCCCATGCCGAGAAAAGCACACCGGCGCCCACCGCAGAAACGGTGGACCACGAAGAGTTGATGAAGTCACTGGGCATGTAAGCCAGCCAGGCGCTGGGCCTGGCATGAATTGGGTTAGAACCGGTGGCGAACACCCAGGCCCAGACTGTTGCCACTCTCAAAATTGCTGATTTTGTCGTTCATCAGCATGGCGTACAGGTCTGTGCGTTTAGACAGGTTGTAGTCGTAACCCACCGTCACGGTGTCGCGTGTGTTGCCTTGATCGACCTTGGTTTTGGCGTAGGCGGCCAGCACCTTGCCGTTACCCACCGGCGCCGACAGACCCAGTGACAAGGTCTTCTGGTCCGCCACGCCCGCGAGGTCGGAACTGGATTTGCCATAGGTCATAAAACCTTTGACCACGGTAGCGTCGTAAGAACCGCCCAGCATCCAGTTGGTGCGGGTGGCGCTGCCCTCCAGCACGGCTGGCACGGGGTTCTTCACCTGGTCTTTTTCCCAGAATGCGGTCAAACCGAGTGGGCCTGACGCATACATCAGGTTAAAGCCGATATTTTTCTTACCGTTGTCGTTCGCCACTTCGCCGGGCTGGTAGTGCAAGTTGGCCTTGAGCCCGGCCATGTCGGGCGTGGTGTACGTGATCTGGTTGGACCAGCCCGTGTCTGAGGGGTTACTAGCGATCCAATCGTCGCCGGGCAGCGTTCTGGTGTTACTGGCATGCAGCACCAAGGGCGAGAAAGTGAACGAGTCGCCCATGGGGTTGAACACAATCGTCGGCAAGAAGTTGGGTGCTTTGCCGCGACCCAGGGCAAGCGCTCCAAAGCCACCGGACAGGCTCACATAGGCATCGCGTGAAAACTGGGTGTCAGGGCCAAAGCGGCCAGCTTCACCGGTGTCCGTGCGAAAAAATCCGTTCAAGGCAAAACTAGCTTTGAGTCCGCCGCCCAAGTCTTCGCTGCCTGACATGCCCCACCAAGATGTCGTCATGCCGCCGCTGCCCACAACTGATTTGCTGGCTGCATCACCAGCCATGCGGATGGAGCCGACATAGGCATCAGCCAGGCCCATCAATTGAACGGTGGATTGCGCCTGTGCCCCCAGGGTGGCGGCGGTCAGGCAAGTGGCGAGTAGCAGAGTTTTTTTCATGGTGTAGTTCCAGTGAAGTTGATAAAAATTAAAGTGAAATAGGTAGGAGCGTTGTCGTCAATCAGCACGACAACAGCTTCAATGGTTTTGTGAGCCGCGGTGGGCCCAGCCGGTGGTGTGTTTTTCAATGGCGCTGAACAGCTCGTACATCACCATCGCCATGGCCCCGACCACCAGCAGGCCGGCAAACGCCAGGCCCATCTGCATGCTGGAGCCCGCCGAGATCAGCAGGTAGCCAATGCCCTCGTTGGCGGCGGTCATTTCGGACACCGTGGTGCCGACAAAAGCCAGCGTGATCGCCACCTTGAGCGAGCCATAAAAATAGGGCATGGAACGCGGCAGCCCCACCTTGACCAGCACGTCCCAGCGCTTGGCGCCCAGCACGCGCAGCACGTCTTCCAGCTCAGGCTCCAGCGTGGCCAGGCCTGTGGCAATGTTGACCATGATGGGGAAGAAGCTGATCAAAAACGCCGTCAGAATCGCCGGCCCCGCGCCAATGCCAAACCACACCACCAAAATCGGCACAAAAGCCGCCTTGGGCAGGGCGTTAAACGCCGTCATCAGCGGGTACACGGCCGCATAGGCCAAGCGCGAGCTGCCAATCACAAAGCCCAGCAGCACGCCCACCACAATGGCAATGCCAAAACCCACCATCGTGACCCAAAACGTGCGCCAGGCGTGGCCGCCTATCAAGCCCCGGTACTCCCAAAACTGGGTGGCGATGCGCGACGGGCTGGGGAATATGAACTCCGACACCGCAAACGCGCTGCATATCGCCTGCCACAGCAGCAACACCACCAGCAGCAGCAGCCAGGGAGACCAAGTTTCGAGTTGTTTTTGCGTCATGGCTTGGTTCCGGTGGCGGTGGCGGCGGTGAGGTTATTGCGCGTAGCGCCGATGTGGCCGCGCAGCTCGTGCACGATGTCGGTGAATTCGCGGGTGTAGGTCAGTTCCAGGTCACGCGGGCGCGGCAGATCTATGTGGCGCTTCACCACAAAGCGGCCTGGGCTCTTGCTCATCACATACACCGTGTCGGCCAGAAACACCGATTCACGCAGGTCGTGCGTCACCAAAATTACGTTGAACTGTTGCTCGGTCCACAGGTCGCGCAGGATGCACCACAGGTCTTCGCGCGTAAACGCATCCAGGGCGCCAAAGGGCTCGTCCAAGAGCAGCATTTTGGGTTCGTGGATGAGCGCGCGGCAAATGCTGGCGCGCTGCTGCATGCCGCCCGAGAGCTGCCAGGGGAACTTGTCCTCGTAGCCGCCCAAGCCCACTTTTTGCAAGAGCGCGCGGGCGCGCTGCTCGTACTCTTTGCGCTTGGCTTTGAAGTTGCTGCGGTAGGGTTCCACAATTTCCAGCGGCAGCAGCACGTTGTCCACCGTGGTACGCCAGGGCAAGAGCGAAGGCGCCTGAAACGACATGCCCGAGATTTTGAGTGGCCCAGTCACCGGCGCGCCGTCAATCATGATGCGGCCTTTGGACGGCATTTTCAGGCCCGTGGCCAGCTTCATGAAGGTGGATTTGCCGCAGCCCGAGGGCCCGACGATGGCGATGAACTCGCCCTGGCGCACCTGCAGGTCAATCGCCTCCACCGCAAAGTGGTTCTGCGCCTGCAACTCGGCGTTGTAGGCCAGCCAGACGTCCTGAAAATCAACAAACCAACCGGAATCAGCAGTGTTCATGGTGCGCGCGGCCAGGGTTATTTCTTGGGCAAGACGTTGAGTTCGGCCTTGGACGGCAAAAAGCTGGGGTTCCACACCGCGTCCGCGTTGATGCGGGTTTTGGTGTTGAAGGCGTCCGACACTTGCGATGCCATGAGCGCCAGGCGCGGGCCGTTGACCTGGCCAAAGCCTTCAGCGCGCGCGTTGGCGCTGTTGATGGCGGTGTCAATGGCGAGCTGCAGGCGGCGGGTTTCGAGCTCGGTGTTGATGATGCCGTCACGCGCCTTGACATCAGCCACGGCAGACGCCGGGTTGCCGATCACGTCTTTCATGCCCTTGGCAAACGCGACCAGGAAGGCTTTGACGGCGGCCGGGTTTTCTTTGATGAGCTTGGGCGAGGCGATGATGGCATTGCCGTACAACTTGACGCCATAGGCCGGGTAGGGCAGCACCACCACGTCTTCAGCCTTGACGCCGCGCGCCTCCAGGTTGAGCAGCGAGGTAAAGGTAAAGCCGGTAATCGCATCCACGTCGCCGCGGGCAAGCATGGTTTCGCGCAGCGGCGGGTCCATGGCAATCCACTGCACGCCATTGACCGCATTGGCCTTGGCAAAAATCGGAAACGCACGTCGGCCTGCGTCAAAC
>CAJAFJ010000558.1 GCA_903938955.1 uncultured beta proteobacterium
AGAGAATCCATTTGGTCCCAAAGTATTGGGGATGTGATTGGTAAAGGTGTAAACCATGTGGTCGGTACCGGATGTAAACCATGTGTCCGGTACGGACCGATGTTTCTTGGTGGCCCGGGGCGGAATCGAACCACCGACACAAGGATTTTCAATCCTCTGCTCTACCGACTGAGCTACCAGGCCAAGAATTAAATTATAGCAGTATCTTTTTGACTTATTGAGCCGCAACGCCCTGATCAGGACGGATTACGCTTACCGCGTGCCAAGTCAACGCCCAATTGTTTTAATTTTCGGTAAAGGTGCGTCCGCTCCAGTCCTGTTTTCTCGGCCACCCGGGTCATGGAACCGTTCTCCTTGGCCAGGTGGTATTCAAAATAAGCTTTCTCAAATTCATCCCGCGACTCGCGCAAGGGTTTGTCGAGCATGAAGCTTTGTTGTGATTGAAGCACGGCCTCTATTTCGACAACCAGGGTTTGCCCCGCGATAACACCCGCGTCTGCTGCCAAAAAAGCGGACGTGGCCATCAAGGGCGCGGCGGGCTTGCGTAGCGCGCCACGTGCCAGTCCTTGCTCGACCGCTTTGAGCAGTTTTTGCAAAGTAATGGGTTTTTCCAAAAAGGCCAGAGCGCCGATTTTGGTCGCCTCTACCGCAGTGTCAATCGTGGCGTGGCCGCTCATCATGATGACGGGCATGGTTAGCGCACCGGTTGTTGACCATTCCTTGAGCAGCGTCACGCCATCGGTATCGGGCATCCAGATGTCCAGCAACACGAGATCGGGGCGGTCGCGCAGGCGTGCGGCACGGGCCTGCGCGGCGTTTTCTGCCACTTCGACGTTGTGCCCCTCCTCGTTCAAAATTTCAGACAATAGATCCCGGATGCCGAGTTCGTCGTCAACCACCAGTATGTTTGCCATGATTTATCGTATCCCTTGAATGTGCTTGACTCGCCCGGCTAGACCGGGATGGCGCCCTTTAAGGCAAATGATAACGACACTTGCGCGCCGATTATTTTTCCATCTTCGACCCGGTTGGCTATGTCGACGCGCGTCCCATGTTCGTCGGCAATTTTCTTGACCACAGCCAACCCCAGCCCGGTACCCCGGGCCTTGGTGGTGACGTAGGGTTCGAACGCGCGCTTGAGAATGTGCTCCGGAAAACCGGTACCGCTGTCCATCACGCTCAAGCGCACCCGCTCCGCCGTGTCATTGCATTGGGTTTTGACCACCACGCTGTGGCCGACATCGGTGAAGCCGGCGGTGACCGTGGCATCCTGGGCGTTCTGCAACAAGTTGTGCAAGACCTGGCGCAGTTGTTGGGCATCGCCCATCACGTGGGGGTTGCGCGGATCCAACTCGATTTGCACGGGGACCTGCGCGGTTTCATTGCCATACAACTGCAACACTTCGGCGACCAATAAATTCAAATCAACCAGTTTCAACTCGGCAGCGGGCAAGCGCGCGTAGTCGCGAAATTCGTTCACCAGACGCTTCATGGCGTCCACTTGATCGACGATGGTTTTGACAGATTTGGTGAGCAAGGCCTGTTCAGGCTCGGCCAGCTTGCCGGTCAATTTCATCTCCAAACGTTCGGCTGACAGCTGGATCGGGGTCAAGGGATTTTTGATCTCATGCGCCAAACGCCGGGCCACTTCGCCCCATGCCTGAGAGCGCTGGGCCGACACGATTTCGGAAATATCGTCAAACACCAACAGCCTGGCTGTGCCAGGCAACTCGGCACCACGCGCTACCAAAATAATTGCCTCATCAGCCTGCCGACCGGTGAGAGCGGCGGCGGCGTTACCCAGCTCAAAGGATTGCTGCCAATGATCCAACCCATGTTCGGCGCGGTCACCCAAAAACGAATCAAACTGGGCTTGCACACTGTCCCCAAACGTCTGCATGCCCTCAATGTCCGCCAGGCGGCGTCCTTCACAAGCCGCCAGCGGCACCCGCAAGATGCGTGTCGCACCGGGATTGGACGACAAGATGACGCCTTGCGCATCCAACACCATGACACCGGCCGTGAGGTTGTCCAGAATGGTCTGCAGGTTGGCCCGGGCCGCGTTCACCTGCTCCATGCTGATCTGCACGGACGCGCGGGCATCGGCCAGTTGCTGCGTCATGTCAGAGAACGAGCGGGTTAAGCCATCCAGTTCGTCACGCCCTTGCAGCGACACTTTGGGCGTCAAATCGCCCGCCGCCACCTGGCGCACGCCATCGGCCAGCAGCAACAGGGGCCGCGCGATCTGATTGCCCAACAGCACGGCCAGCAACACCGCGCCAAAGATGGCTAGAAACAAGCTGAGCGTGAGCGTGCCGATGTACATGCGGCGCAGTCCGTCGCGTGCCAGCGCCCGCTCCTGGTATTCCCGGTTGGCCTCCGTCACGGCCAGCGCATTAGCCACCAGGGTGGGAGGCAACGCTTGCGTCACCAACAAAAATCGCGGTTCACTGAGCAAACCCAAACTGTTGCTGGCCACCAGCACCAAGGCTTTGATTCGGGCATTGCCGGCGATGCCTGGCACGGCATCGTCAAGCCCCTCGATCCAGGTGAGTGAGCGTTGTGCACGGGCATTGCGAAATTGCTGCGGGCTGGGTCGCTCCGGATTGAGCTGGTAGCGCGACTGACCGGCGGCGGCCAGCAGTTGCCCCGAGGCGCTCCAAAGGATCAGGTCACTCGCGCCCAATTGATCGCGGGCCCGTTCAAGGGGCAATGCCGCGCTGGCATCCTGGACGACCGCCAGTTGCACGGCAGTGGCCCGCGCCTTGCTCGCCAGTTCATTGGAAAGGGCCTCAAGTGTCACGCGCCCGAGGTTCAGCCCGGCCTCCAGTGCGCCCTCTACCTTGACATCAAACCAGCTTTCAATCGAGCGCGAGACGAACTGGTAGGAGACTGTATAGATCAACACACCGGGGGCAAAACCCGCCAAGGCAAAAATAGCCGCCAGTTTGACCAGCAGCCGGCTCCCGAATTTACCCTGGCGCAATCGCCGCATCAAACGGTAAGCGATCCAAACGATGACGACCAGCAGCACGCTGGCCACCACCATATTGAGGGTGAAGAGGCGCGCGTAGTTGCGCTCGTACATCTCGCGGTTGGTGGTGGCCTGGGTCAATAAAAACAGCAGCACCAAACCGACCGCCACCATGGTAGCCAGACCCGCGCCCACCGCCCAGCGCAAGGCACGTGGATTCCGGAGCGAAAACCGCCCAGTAAAACTAGCCGAGTTTGCCAGACCGTTCACTTGATGCTTTCCAGAACCAATGGACGACGAATCGATGCGGATATATCCCAATCACTCTGGCCCATCGTACCGATCAGCAAGGGGCGCGGCAGTTGCGAGACATCGAGGCGAAAACGGAAATCAACAAAATGGCGCTGATCAAGATTGATGTCCGCGACCTCCGCGATGTTCCAGCGCGACAAACGCTGCACAGCCGCCAGCGCATCATGCAAGGTGTCAAAGTTTTGGTTCAGCGCCATGCCCAGGCCGGCGTTGGTGATCAGGCCAGAGGCGACGTTCAAGCGCCAACGCCTTGTCAGCGGTTGATAAGCCAGGCGCATGTGGCGTTCAACACTGAGGACTTTTTTGTGACTCCAGTACCAACGTTCGCGCAGGATGTCCGCTTCAGCGACGAAGAACAGCGGCACGCCTTTTTGCAACGCGTCCTCAACCACCGAGGGCAACTCAAATTTGATGGTCGCCGTGAGCAACACCGAGTCGCTCGCCTGCTCCAGTTTCAACAGGGTTATTTCAGCGGTCGGGACGTCCGCCCACGCCCACCCCGGCATCCCCAAAGCCAGACTGATGCACGTCAGCAGGCCGATCAGGTCAAGCCGCGCGCTTTTCCAGCAGTGCGTAATAAAAGCCATCGTGGTCACTTGCTGAATTGTCGGGAGTGGTCGGGTTGATGTCGCTGCTGAGCGAGATTAAATGCCCGGGCGAAGGCAATAGATTCGCCTGGTTTGTGTTTTTCAGGAAAGATTGGATCTGATCTTCACCTTCGGCCTTGAACACCGAACAGGTGCAGTACAAAAGACGCCCCCCCGGCTTCAGCAAGGGCCACAAGGCCTTGAGCAAGCGCGCCTGAATCGCGCCCAGCTGCGCAATATCGGACTCACGCCGTAACCAGCGCACATCGGGGTGGCGCCGGACGATGCCGGAGGCCGAGCACGGCGCATCCAACAAAATGGCGTCAAACAATTGGCCATTCCACCACCGGTCAGGTTGTGCCGCATCCGCCGTCAGCACCTGGGCTTGCAGCCCCAGGCGCTGCAATGTTTGGTGAATTTTGTCGCAGCGCAGCGCATCCACATCCAGCGCGGTGACGTGGCCGTCCATGAGTTCCAGCAAATGAGCTGTCTTGCCACCGGGTGCCGCGCACGCATCCAACACGCGCAGTGGCTCATCAGATGTCAGGCCGTTCAGCAACAGCGGTGCCGCGAGTTGCGCCGCCGCATCCTGCACGGACACGACGCCGTCGGCAAAGCCTGGCAGCGCCAGCACCGGCTTGGCTTGCGCCAGCGTGACGCCGTAAGGACCGGCAGGCATGGCGCTGATACCGGCCTCCTGCAGTGTTTTCAAATAGGGCACAACACCGCTACGCCGGGCATTGACGCGCAAGGTCATGGGCGCATGGCGGTTGTTGGCGGCCAGCATGGCCTGCCAGCGGGTAGGCCACTCTTTTTGCAGGCGAGTGATCCACCACTTGGGATGATTCCAGACCGCGACCGGGTTCTTCTCGGTGTGAGCCACCAGACTGTCGCGCTCACGCAGAAAACGCCTCAAGCAGGCATTGATAAAACTGGCTTGCGGCTGTGTCGCTGGATTTCTCTTGGC
Source organism: uncultured beta proteobacterium (assembly GCA_903938955.1). Next base: position 4,841 of record CAJAFJ010000558.1, read on the forward strand.
AGCCTCAACCGCCTGATTGACCAAGGTAAAAGCCTCATAGGGAGCGTCTTCTTCGTGCCAGGCTAACGCCAGCGCCGTGCACAACAAGGCATCGGCCGGCGGTGGTGGCGAGCGGCTGGCGAGTTGCTGCCGGATCGCCTCAGCCCGCCCGAGCGAGCGCAGCACATGAAATGCCAGCGCCTGCACGCCAGGCCGAAGTTCAGCGGACACCGCAGCCAGGGCGGCAGTACCGGAGACACCGCTGCGAATAGCTTGCAATACGTTTGCCACGGCTTGCAACTGTCGCCACAAGGGAATTTTTTGTTCGTTTGCGTCCATCTTCAACCTTGATCGGCGGTGCCGATGTGAAACCTAACAGCGCGGCCCTAGCAGCGCCGCATTGATCTTTGACACCCGGAGGCAGTCAAACCCAACCCTCCTGAAAGCAATAAAAAACGCCTCAAACCCCGTATGCAGGGTGTGAGGCGTTTTTATTTTAGTAGCAGTTCGAGGCTTACTCGGCTGCTGTTCCTTCGCTGGTTTCAGTCACTTCAGCGTCACCGGCCAGTTCAGCGGCTTCGGCTTCAGAGATGGCACGGCGCTCGGCGTCGTCCATGTTCTCGCGCACAGCACGGGCTTCGTGGTACGCCATACCGGTACCGGCTGGGATCAGACGACCCACGATGACGTTTTCTTTCAAGCCACGCAACTCGTCGCGCTTGCCCATGATGGCGGCTTCGGTCAGCACGCGGGTGGTTTCCTGGAAGGAAGCCGCGCTGATGAAGCTGTCGGTGGA
>CAJAFJ010000559.1 GCA_903938955.1 uncultured beta proteobacterium
AGTTATTTGCCAACCCGTGTGCCCTCCAATGTAGATCTGGGGCTCAATATCGGTGGCGCTTGGCTGGGTGCCTTGCTGGCGTGGGGTCTGGAGAAGCTCGGCATCATGGTGCGCTGGAGTCGGTTCAGGGGGCGCTGGTTTGTAGCGGACGCCCGTGGCGGGCTGGTGTTGCTGACCTTGTGGCCGCTGGCCTTGCTGTTTCCGGCGAGCGTGCCGTTTGGACTCGGCCAGGTGCTGGAGCGGCTGGAAGCGTCTTTGGCCGAAGTCTTTGAGGACACCCCGTTTCTGGATTGGCTGCCGGTGCGCGACATCGAAATGCAGCCGCTGGTGCCCGCTGCCGAATGGGCTTGCGTGATGTTGGGCATGTTGATTCCCTGCCTGATTGGGTTTGGCATCATCCGTGCCGTTGGGCGCCGAGCCTTGTTGGTGCTGCTGGTGTTTGTCGTGGGCATGGCGGCCACCACCTTATCGGCGGCTTTGAGTTACGGCCCCGAACATGCCTGGGCCTGGTTCAGTTTGCCGGTGGAGGCGGGGCTTGTCACCGCGCTCTTGCTGGCGCTGTCGCTGTTGCGGGTGCCGTGGCGTGCCAGCGCGGCGCTGGTGCTGCTGGCGCTGGGTATTTACCTGACGGTGCTGAATCAGGCGCCGACCAGCCCTTATTTCGCGCAAACACTGGCCACTTGGGAGCAGGGCCGTTTTATCCGCTTTAACGGCCTGGCGCAATGGCTGGGGTGGTTGTGGCCCTATGCCGCACTGGTTTATGTGTTGATTCAGGTCTGGGGGCGTGAGCCAAAAAACTAGAATCATGCCCATGAATGAATCCAACAGCAACGATACCGTGGGCAGCAGTCCGGCCACTCCGGCGGCTAGCTCTTATTACGAACGTCATATTTTTTTCTGTCTCAATGAGCGGAAAAATGACGAGGACTGTTGTGCCCGACATGCGGCACAAGAAGGTTTTGACCGGTGTAAAAGCCAGGTCAAGGAGGCCGGCTTGTCCGGCCCCGGCCAGGTTCGGGTGAACAAGGCCGGCTGCCTGGACCGCTGCGCCGCAGGCCCGGTGGCGGTAGTCTACCCGGAAGCCGTCTGGTACACCTTTATTGATAACGATGACATCGACGAAATCGTGGAATCGCATCTGAAGAACGGCAAAGTTGTTGAACGCCTGCTCATTCCGGCCACTGTCGGTCGCTAAGCTTTCTGCGGCGTCTGTCCTCGTTTTGTTTTTTGCTATTAATTAAATAGCGCAAACCTCACTTACCCGTCTATCGCCCGTGCGATGGATCCAACTTCCTTATCTATGAAAAAACTACTCCTTGCCATGGCCGCTGCCGTGTGTTTTTCGGTGTCGGCACAAACGCCTCAGCCGCCTGAAATTGCCGCACGTTCTTACCTGTTGCTGGATGTCACGGCGAACCAGCTGCTGGCGCAAAAAGATATTGACATGGCAGTCGAGCCCGCGTCGCTGACCAAGCTGATGTCGGCTTATTTGGTGTTTGACGCCTTGCGCAGCAAGAAGCTCGATATCAAGCAGACCTTGCCCGTGAGTGAGCGCGCCTGGAAGATGCCGGGCTCGCGCATGTTCATCGACCCCAAGATGATGGTGCCGGTGGAGGATTTGATCAAAGGCATGATTGTTCAAAGCGGCAACGATGCCACGGTGGCGCTGGCGGAAGGAGTGGGCGGTTCGGTCGATCGCTTTGTGCAGATGATGAACGAGCAAGCCAAGGCGCTGGGCATGAAATCAACCGGCTACAAAAACCCGGAAGGCCTGACCGAAGCAGGCCACACCACCACCGCGCGTGACCTCAGCATCTTGGCAACCCGCTTGATGCAGGATTTTCCTGATTTTGTGGCGTATTACGCCATCAAGCAGTACCGCTACCCGGGCACGCCGGCCACCAACGAAAACAACCGCAATTTGCTGTTGTTTCGTGATCCATCGGTGGATGGCTTGAAAACCGGTCATACCGATGCCGCGGGCTACTGTTTGATTGCCACGGCCAAGCGTAATTTTGCGAGTTTGGGCAAAGCTGGCGCGGCGGCTGGTTCGCCAGAAGCCAGTGGCAGCCGTCGTTTGCTGTCCGTGGTGTTGGGTGCGTCCAGTGAGAATTCGCGCGCCAATGAGTCGCAAAAGTTGCTGAACTGGGGCTACACCGCGTTCGAGGCCGTGAAACTGTTTGATGCGAATCAGGCGGTGGTGACACCTGCCGTCTGGAAAGGCAAGGCCTCGACGGTCAAGCTGGGTCGTCCGCAGGCAATCGTGGTCGCGGTGCCGACTGGCATGGGTGCCAAACTCCAGACGCAAGTGGTTCGCGCCGATCCCTTGGTGGCGCCTTTCACGAAAGGCCAGTCATTGGGCACTTTGAAGGTGCTGAGCGGGACGCAAAGCGTGGCGGAGGTGCCTTTGGTCGCGCTGGAGTCGGTTGAGCAGGCCGGCGTGGTCGGGCGCGCATGGGATGCCATGCGTTTGTGGATCAAGTAAGTGAATGAAATGAGGCCTTGGTGCGCGTCCGCCATGCGTTCAGTGCTTGAAAAAGCCAAGAAGCTGATTGCGGGCAAACCCTTGTGCTGATATAGTCGAGGGCTTTTCGGAATTTCCGAAGGGTTTCACGTTTTCGAAGTTTTTAAGTTACCAAACGTTTAGGGACGTTTTTCAATGCCAACCATTAACCAGCTAGTGCGTCAGGGGCGCGAGGTCGAAACGAC
>CAJAFJ010000560.1 GCA_903938955.1 uncultured beta proteobacterium
CGGGTTGAGCGTTTTGATGAGGTTGTTTTCCAGCAGCAGCGCTTCAGCTTCCGAGCGCACCACCGTGGTTTCCATACGCACAATCTTGCTCACCATATGGCCGATACGCGTGCCACCATGGTTTTTCTGAAAATAGCTGGAAACCCGTTTTTTCAGGTTGATGGCTTTGCCTACATAAAGCAACGTGCCTTCTGCATCAAAGTAGCGGTACACACCGGGCAACGGGGGCAGACTGGCAACATCGCTTAGCAACTGCTCAGGGTGCTGGGGTGTGACGGAATGAGGCTCAGAAGCGTCCGCTTGGGGCGACTTGGGTGGATTGGATTCAGGCAAAGCAGACATAGGTCCGTATTGTGGACAATCTTCTGATGAAAACAGGAAATCTCTGGGACATCTTTTGCCGGGTTATCGATAACTACGGTGACATTGGCGTGTGCTGGCGACTGGCGTCGGGTCTGGCGCAGCGGGGCGAGCGCGTGCGTTTATGGGTGGATGACGCCAGCGCCCTGAACTGGATGTGCCCCGAAGGAGCCCCCCATGTCGAAGTCAGGCGCTGGACGCAACCTCTCAATATGAAAGGTGTGGAGGTCGGGGACTTTTTGCTTGAAGCCTTTGGTTGTGAAATTAATCCGGAATTTATTGCTGCATATGCCGGTCGGATGCGCGCCAAAGGCCTTAACGGCTTATGGATTAATCTGGAATACCTCAGTGCAGAAAAATTTGCAGAGCGCTGCCACGGCCTGCCCTCACCGGTAATGAATGGACCAGGCGCGGGATTAACGAAACATTTTTTCTACCCCGGGTTCACTCCTGCCACCGGTGGCTTGCTGCGCGAGCCTGATCTGGCAGATCGTCAATTCCGGTTTGGCCGCTCCGTCTGGCTACAGCAATTAGGGATTGAGTTTCAGGGCGAACGTCTGGTGTCCCTGTTTTGCTACGAACCGGCGGCCTTGGGTCAACTACTTGAGCAACTCACCAATGACACTCAACCGACCCGGCTTCTGGTGACAGCCGGACGTGCAACGACGGCGGTTAAGGCTTATCTTAAGCATCAGAGCGACGCCCAACCCTCATGGAATAAGCGTAAGCAGCTATCAATTTCTTATCTTCCGACGCTGACACAGCGTGATTTTGATCATCTGCTGTGGAGTTGCGACCTTAATTTTGTGCGCGGTGAAGACTCGCTGGTGCGCGCCATCTGGGCCAATAAACCCTTTGTCTGGCACATCTACCCGCAAGAGGATGACGCCCACCACCTCAAACTTGACGCCTTTCTGGACGTCATCAACGCCCCGGCCACACTGCGTACTTTCCACCATGCCTGGAACGAGGTGAAAGACGTGAATACAGCGGATTTACCCAGGCTGGAGCTTGACGCCTGGCAACAAACGGTGACCCAGGCACGCGCCCTTCTGCTGCAGCAAGATGACCTTGTCAGCCAATTGCTTCAGTTCGAGTTAAAAAACCATTAAAATTAAAGGCTTTGCGAAATATAGCCAGACAGAGGGTCTGGTCCAAGTCGCTCTCGCCGCTGGATAAGCGGCCAACCTTCACACTATCGCTATGAAAATCGCTCAAGAAATTCGCGCCGGCAACGTCATCATGCACGGCAAAGACCCTATGGTCGTTCTCAAAACTGAATACAGCCGCGGCGGTCGTAACTCTGCCACCGTTCGCATGAAGCTCAAAAGTCTGATCGCCAACTTCAACACCGAAGTGGTTTTCAAGGCCGACGACAAGCTGGACCAGATCGTTCTGGACAAGAAAGACTGCACCTACTCTTACTTCGCCGAACCCATGTACATCTGCATGGACGAAGAGTTCAATCAGTATGAAGTCGAAGCCGAGAACATGGGCGATTCGCTCAACTATCTCGAAGACGGCATGGAAGTGGAAGTGGTGTTCTACGAAGGTAAAGCCATTTCAGTCGAGCTGCCCACCAGCGTGGTGCGTGAGATCACCTGGACTGAGCCCGCCGTCAAGGGCGACACATCAGGCAAAGTACTTAAGCCAGCCAAAATCGCTACAGGCTTTGACATCGGCGTGCCAATTTTTGTGGCGCAAGGTGACAAGGTCGAAATCGACACCCGCACGGGCGAGTACAAAAAACGCGTCTAAGCGTCGCGACTCTGGGAGGTATGGCTCGGCCATTTCTTCCATCCTCAAAAAAGGTTTCTTCGGAAGCCTTTTTTTTGCCCGTTTGATTGACTACAAGGCATAGACCTGGCCTGGCAAACAGGTGTAGGCTACGTCCATGAGCACGACCCCAGAAGATCGCCCAGCGCTTGAGACAGCGCCATCCTGCCATTCGATGGACTCCAATCTGGCGTTGCGACGGGTGGCCATCGATACATACCGCGAAAACGTGGCCTACCTGCACCGTGACTGTGCGGTCTACCGGGCTGAGGGGTTTCAGGCCCTTTCCAAAGTTGAGGTTCGAGCCAATGGACGGCGCATTTTGGCCACATTGAATGTGGTGGACGACTTGACCATCGTCGGTTGCCATGAGCTGGGTTTGTCGGAAGACGCTTTTTTGCAACTTGACATCAATGACGGCCACACCGCCTCGGTGTCGCAAGCCGAGCCACCCGAGTCAATCAACGCATTGCACCGAAAAATTGCTGGTGAG
>CAJAFJ010000561.1 GCA_903938955.1 uncultured beta proteobacterium
CATACCCGGTAAGCGCCAGCCAGGACGCCGGCCACCGTTCCAACCAGCGGCCCGCCAAACAGGCCCGCCATGCTCAGCACCACAGAACGCGCATCAAAAATCAGGCCAGGCGCCAGCACCATGGGGGTCACCATGCCGACCACACAGATGCCGCCAAAGAGCAGCCCGGAGCTTATTTTTCCGGCCAATGACCCATCCCGCCAAAAACGAGCGTTGATCCCCTGAAGCAAGCTGAGCGCCAACAGTAAAGCAACCCCCTTGATGAGTTCAATGACCAAAAAAACGCCCCCTTTAATTGACTTGCATTAGATTATCTACCGTCAAGAAACAAAGAGTTTCAATTTAGGTGACTGAACTTGGGGGTGCTCGATATTGACCGCTGTGTCCTTACTTCAATTGGACCGAACCAGAAACCGTCACCACGACAGCCGTCTTGCCGGCCTCAACAGGCACCGGCGCATCCGACATCTCGGCTTTGGCCTGCATCGCCACCATGCGGGGGCGCGGGCTGTAACCTTGGTCATTGGCGTTGACACTGACTTCGCGCAAGGTATAGCCCGTAAAGCCAAAACCATGGGCAATCTCGGTGGCGCGGACCTTGAACCGCTCAATGGCAGTGGCTTGCGCATCGGCCTCCACCTTGTTGCGCTGCTCTCGGCTCAGGCCAAAACTCACATTACCCAGGGTCAAGCTCTGGATTTTTCCGGCCGTGCTGCTGATGAGCACAAAGTCCCGGCCCTCCAGCACCAACTCGGCAGTTCCTTGCCAACCCACGGGTTTACCGTCACGGCCATAGCGCGGATAGAGACTGAAGTTGCCCGTGCGCACCTCCATCTGACCCGGCATGGCGCCCTTTTTGGCATCGCTCAGCGCGGCATCGATGGCTTTCTTGAGTTGTGTTTGTACCGTCTGGGCATCGGCACCATCCCGCGTGGTGTTGAGGCTGATGCTGAGTAAATCCTGCGCCACTTCGACCGACCCCTGCGCCGACAGCTGCACCACATTTTGCGGAATCGGCAAGCTCAAAGGCTGGGCCGATAACCCGGCCGAGGTCACCCATAAGGTGCACAGGGTCATTAATTTGGTAACGTTTTTCAAAATAGAACCTTTGGAAAATAACTGAATGGGCAAAGAAAACACGATGGTCCCTGTGAAAGCCCATGCATCCAACACAAATAGTGCATTTCAAAGCAACATTTGTAACAGTGTGTCACAGTCAGGGCTCAAATCCGGAATTCGGAAATTTCAAAGCTGAGAATGGGATTTGTAACAAATACGAGGCACCTCATGAGCCAAGAAACAATCCGCAACGACAAAATTATGATCGTTGATGACGACGCCCGCATTCGCGAACTGCTGCGCCGTTACCTGACGCAGGAAGGCTTTGAAGTGCTGCAGGCCGAGGACGGTAAATCACTCACACGCCTTCTTTTGCGCGAATCGGTCGACCTGATCGTGCTCGACCTGATGATGCCCGGTGAAGACGGTTTGTCCATTTGCCGCCGTCTGCGCGCAGCCAATGACCGCACGCCGATCATCATGCTGACCGCCAAAGGTGAGGATGTGGACCGCATCGTCGGCCTGGAGGTGGGGGCTGACGATTACCTTGGCAAACCCTTTAATCCGCGTGAATTGCTCGCCCGCATCAACGCCGTGTTGCGTCGCCGACCAGCAGTCGAAGCGCCTGGGTCACCGTCTATCGACAATGAAGTCGTGACTTTTGGCGCCTTTACCTTTGACCTGGGGGCCCGAATGCTGCGCCGGGACAACGAAGAGCTGCCCTTGACCACAGGCGAATTTGCCATGCTCAAGGCCTTGGTTCGCCATCCACGCCAGCCCCTGTCACGCGAAAAATTGGCGCAATTGGCCCGCGGGCGCGAGTTCGAACCATTTGACCGCAGCCTGGATGTGCAGGTGTC
>CAJAFJ010000562.1 GCA_903938955.1 uncultured beta proteobacterium
GATCTCATTGAAGCGCATCCAGGGGCTCAGTTGCAGGTCCGGGCTGAACAGGTTGCCGGGGCCGAGCAAAATATCCTGCTCCACCGCCTTGTAGGCCAACTCGGTGGCATTGGGCATGCCGGGGTGTTTGGCCCACAGAAAAATGCCGGCTTTGGGCTCCGAGAAAATCTCAAAACCGATGTTCAGCAGGCGCTTGGCCGCCACTTCGTGCGCCTTGGCTAGCCGCTCGCGCACGCCCTTGATGTGTTTGCGCCAGCGGCCGTCCATCAGGGCGCCGTGCGCCAGGCGCTCGCTGAACTCGGACGAGGTCAGGCCCGAAATCATTTTGAGCTGAGCCAGGTCTTCCAGCAAATCCGGGCTGGCTGCGAGGTAGCCGACCCGAATGTTGGGCGAAATGGTCTTGGAGAAACTGCTGATGTAGATCACCCGGTTCAACTGGTCCAGGCTGGCCAGCGAGGGCCGGGGCTCGGGGTCCAGGTCGGCATAAATATCGTTTTCCACCACCAGAAAATCATGCTTTTCGGCCAGCTGCACCACGCGGTGCAAGTGCGCCAGCTGGGCCACCGAGCCGGTCGGGCTCTGCAGTCGGGGCTGGGTAAAAAAGACCTTGGGCTGGTGCTCAACCACCAGGCGCTCCAGCGCCACCAGGTCGTAACCGGACGGGGTGCGGGGTACGCCCACCAGCCGCGCGCCCAGAAAGCGCAGCGAGAACAGCAAGTTCGGGTAGCCGGGGTCGTCCACCAGCACCGCATCGCCCGGGCGCACCAAACGGCGCGCCACCAGGTCCATCGCCTGGCTGGAGCCATGTGTGAGCAGCACCTGCTCGGCGGTGACGGCAATTTCCTGCTCGGCCAGCAAATCGCGCACCAGTTTGCGCAGCGGTGGGTAGCCTTTGGGCTCACCGTAGCCGCCCAAGTCCACGTTGTCGGCGGCCAGGCTGCGCAGGCTGCGGCGCACGCCTTCCTGAAACAGCCAGTCGCCCGGCAGCCAGCCGCAACCGGGCTTCATGCGCAGCGCCCGGTTCTCGAAAATGCGGCGCAAATACCACATCGAGTCAAAGCTGAAATTGGGCCCGTGGCCCGGTGTTTCGGTTGCCGTCACCTGGCGCTGTTTGACAAAGAAGCCGGAGTGCGGGCGCGAGGCAAAGTAGCCCTGCGCCACCAGCCGGTCATAGGCGTCCACCACGGTAAAAACACTCACCTTGTGGGCGTGCGCAAACTGGCGAATCGACGGCGCCTTGGCGCCCGAGCGCAGGGAGCCGTCTTCAATCACCAGACGAAAACCCTCCACGATTTGCAGCACCAGCGGCGTTGAACTTTGAAGATTGAGAGAAAACAAGGGTCTATACCTAAGGGTTTGGATGTACAGGGAGCGCCTACAGCACAGTGCATCCGAAAAAAGAGGCGAACTGTATATGGTAGCCCTCGCCACCAGCCCCTAAAGTTGCGCCAGTTTAAAAATTCCCTCAACGATCTGGATTGATATGAAAAGCGAAACCAACTTGAACAATGCTGCACTCATGGCCCGCCGTCACGCTGCCGTCCCCCGCGGTGTGGGCTACAGCCACGAAGTTTTCATCGCCCGCGGTGAAAACGCCGAAGTCTGGGACATCGAAGGCAAGCGCTACGTCGACTTTGCCGGTGGCATTGCGGTGCTCAACACCGGCCACCGCCACCCTGCCATCATCGAAGCCGTCAAGGCCCAGCTCGACCTCTACACCCACACCTGCTTTCAGGTGCTGGCGTATGAGCCTTACGTTGAACTGGCCGAGCGCATCAACGCCAAGGCCCCCGGCGACTTCGCCAAGAAAACCCTGTTTTTGACCACCGGCTCCGAAGCGGTCGAAAACGCCATCAAGATCGCCCGCGCTCACACTAAGCGCTCCGCCGTGATTGCCTTCACCAGCGCCTACCACGGCCGCACCTTGCTGACGCTGGGCCTGACCGGAAAAATCACCCCTTACAAAAACGGCTTCGGACCGTTCCCGGAAGAAATCTTCCGCGCCAAATTCCCGGACGCGCTGCACGGCGTGAGCATTGACGACTCGATGGCCTCGATCGAATTGATCTTCAAAAATGACGTCGAAGCCAGCCGCGTGGCGGCCATCATCGTGGAGCCGGTGCAGGGCGAAGGCGGCTTCAATGTGGCGCCAGCCGAATTTTTGCAGCGCCTGCGCGCCTTGTGCGACCAGCATGGCATTTTGCTGATTGCCGATGAAATCCAGACCGGCGCCGGTCGCACCGGCACCTGGTTTGCCGTTGAGCAAAGCGGCATTGCGCCCGACATGATCACCATGGCCAAGTCGATGGCCGGTGGTTTCCCGATCTCAGCCGTGGTCGGTCGTGCCGACGTGATGGACGCCCCCGCCCCTGGCGGCCTGGGCGGCACCTATGCCGGCAGCCCGATGTCTTGCGCCGCCGCGCTGGCGGTGCTGGATATTTTTGAGAAAGAAAACCTGCTGGAGCGCAGCCGTCAGCTGGGTGAGCGCATGACGGCCAGCCTGAAAAGCATGGCCGCGAAAAACAAGTGCATTGCCGATGTGCGCGGTTTGGGTGCCATGGTGGCGATTGAACTGTGCAAGAACGGTGATCTGCACCAACCCGACGCAGACCTGACCAAGCGCCTGTGCGTCGAGGCCACCAAACGCGGCCTCATCCTGCTGTCTTGCGGCACGTACGGCAATGTCATCCGCATTTTGGTGCCCTTGACGGCCTCGGATGCGATTGTGGACGAAGGTTTGGCCATCATTGATGCGGCCTTGACCGCAGTTCAGTCGGTTTGATTTTCCAGCGATAGCAATAGCTGGCCCAGTTATTGCTATCTGTAAATATACATCGCAGCATTTTGCCCCTGTCATCCAAGCCAAAAGGTCTTCTCAAAACATGTCGTCCAAAGAACTAGTGAAGTTTGCAGGGGTTCAAAAAACCTACGATGGCAAAACCCTTGTGGTGCGCGATCTCAACCTCGACATCCAACCGGGAGAGTTCCTCTCGCTGCTCGGGCCGTCAGGCTCTGGCAAAACCACCACCCTCATGATGCTGGCCGGCTTTGAGTCGCCAACCTCAGGCGAGATTTTTCTCTCCGGCAAACCGATCACCAAAACGCCGCCGCACAAGCGCAACTTTGGCATGGTGTTCCAGAACTACGCGCTGTTTCCGCACATGAGCGTGGCGGACAACGTGGCCTACCCGCTGACAGTGCGCAAAGTGCCCAAGTCAGAGCGCGAAACCAAGGTCAAGCGTGCGCTGGACATGGTGCACCTGGGCCCGATGGGCGACCGTTTTCCGGGTCAGCTCTCAGGCGGCCAGCAGCAGCGCGTGGCGCTGGCCCGCGCCCTGGTGTTCAACCCGCAACTGGTCCTGATGGACGAGCCGCTGGGCGCGCTGGACAAACAACTGCGCGAGCACATGCAGATCGAGTTGAAAGAACTGCACCGCAAGCTGGGTCTGACCTTTGTCTACGTCACACACGACCAGTCCGAGGCGCTGACCATGTCCGACCGCGTGGCTGTGTTTCACGACGGCGCCATCCAGCAAATCGACGTCGTGACGGCCCTGTATGAAACCCCGGTCAACCGCTTTGTGGCGGGATTTGTCGGCGACAACACCGTCTTTAATGGCCTGCTGGCGAGCACCAATGGCAACCAATGCGAGGTGCGGCTGCCCGATGGCACGGCACTGGTCGGCCTGAACGTCAATGGCGCCGTCAGCAACAACCCAGTGCAGGCCTGCATCCGGCCCGAGCGCATCGGCGTGCACCTGGGCGCCGACAAGCCGTGTGACAACAGCCTGGCCGTCACCGTCATTGACGTGATTTATTTTGGCGACCACCTGCGCCTGCTGTGCGCGCTGCCGAGCCAGGCCGAAGCCACCGTCAAGATCCCTTTATCGGCCCATGCCATTCCCCAGCCGGGTCACACCGCCTGGCTGCATTTGCCTCCCGAGCACCTCCGGATCTACCTTTGATCCAATGCAAACCCTGATCCATAAACCTAGAAGGACTTCGTCGATGAAACTCAAACCAATCGTGGCCGCCGTAGCCGTTGTGGCCTCTTTCGCCAGCTTCGCCCAGACCCAGATCACGGTCGTGAATTTTGGTGGTGCCAATGGCAACGCCCAGAAAAAAGCCTATATCGAGCCCTTTGAGAAAAGCAGCGGCATCAAAGTAGTGGGCGTTGAGTACAACGGCGAGCAGGCCAAAATCAAGGCCATGGTCGAAGCCAAGAAAGTCAGCTGGGACGTGGTCGAGGTCGAATCCCCCGACGTGACCCGTGGCTGCGACGAAGGCCTGTTTGAAAAACTCGACTACAGCAAGATTGGCAACAAGGCCGACTTCGCCCCCGCTGCGGTGCATGAGTGCGGCATTGGCATCTTTATCTGGTCGACCGTGATGGCCTACAACGCCGACAAACTCAAGACCGCCCCCACCACCTGGGCCGACTTCTGGGACACCAAGAAATTTCCCGGCAAACGCGCCATGCGCAAGGGCGCCCGTTACAACGTCGAATTCGCCCTGATGGCCGACGGCGTGGCGGTGCAGGACGTGTACAAGGTGCTGATGACCAAAGAAGGCGCCGACCGCGCCTTCAAGAAACTGACCGAACTCAAGCCCAACATCCAGTGGTGGGAAGCCGGTGCCCAGCCTCCCCAGTTCCTGGTGGCGGGCGACGTGGTCATGACCACCGCCTACAACGGCCGCATTGATGCCGCCCAGCGCGAAGGCAAAAACCTGCAAATCACCTGGACCGGCGGCATTTATGACCTCGACTTCTGGGTCATGCCCAAAGGCACGCCTAACAAGGACGCGGCTTTGAAATACATCGCCCTGGCCAGCAGTGCGGACGCTCAGGCCACCTACGCCAAAAACATTTCCTACGGCCCGACCAACACCAAGGCCCTGGCCAAGCTGGACGCCAAAACGCTAGGCATGCTGCCGACGTCGCCCACCAATGCCAAGACGGCTTTGCAGTTCAACGTGCCGTTCTGGGCTGACCAGGGTGAGGCGCTGGAGAAGCGTTTCGCCGCTTGGGCTGCACAGTAAGCGACGACAGGAGAGATGGCGATGGCACACACCTTGTCCCAAGTCCCCGGTAGCCTGGCGCGCCAGCTCAAGCGCGTCGAGCTCCGAAAGCGTGCTTTCGCGATCTCTTTGACACTGCCGCTGCTGCTGTTTCTGGTGATCACTTTTCTGGTTCCCATCGGCGCGCTACTGGTGCGCTCGGTGGAAAACCCGGAAGTGGCCAACACCCTGAGCCACACGGCCCGGGTGTTGTCTGACTGGAACCGCACCAGCGCGCCACCGGATGCGGCCTATGCGGCCTTGGTCGAGGACCTCTCGGCCATTCAAGAACAATCGGATGCCGGCGCCCTGGCGCGTCGGCTTAACAGCGAAGTCAGCGGTGCCCGCTCGCTGATCATGGCCACTTACCGCGCCCTGCCGCTGGACCAGGGCCTGAGTCCGGCCCAGACGCGGGAACGCCTGCTGGCGCTGGATGCGCGGTGGGGCGACCTGAGTTACTGGCAGGCAATAGCCAAAAACGGCTCGCGCTGGACACCCGACTACCTGCTGGCCTCGATCGACCTGCAGCGCGATGTACAAGGCAACATCGGCAAGGTCGACGCCGAGAGCGCCGCGTTCAGCAAAATTCTGGTTCGCACCTTCCAGATCAGTGCCGTGGTGACCGTGTTTTGCCTGCTGCTGGGTTATCCGCTGGCCTACTGGCTGTCGACCCTGCCCGCACGCAAGGCCAATATGCTGATGATTCTGGTGCTGGTGCCGTTCTGGACCTCGATTCTGGTGCGGGTCGCCGCCTGGATCGTGCTGCTGCAATCCAACGGGCTGGTGAACCGCTCGCTGATGGGCATCGGGCTCATTGAGGACCCGTTGCCGCTGCTCTTTAACCGGCTGGGCGTGGTGATTGCCATGGTCCACATCCTGCTGCCCTTCATGATTTTGCCGCTTTACAGCGTGATGAAATCTGTGCCCACCACCTACTTGCGTGCCGCCATTTCACTGGGCAGCTCGCCGCTGGCCGCGTTTTTCCGGGTCTACGTGCCACAAACCTGGCCGGGCGTAGGCGCCGGCGGTTTGCTGGTGTTCATTCTCAGCATTGGTTATTACGTGACCCCCGCCCTGCTGGGTGGCGCTGACGACCAGATGCTGAGCTACTACATCGCCCAATACACCAATGTCAACGTCAACTGGGGCATGGCCTGCGCGCTGGGCGCCGTGTTGTTAACCGCCACCCTGGTGCTCTACGCGTTATACCGGCGCGTGGTCAAGTCTGAACTGAGTTTGGGATAAGCCTCATGCACCTGCCATCACTCCCCATTTTTCCCGCCTACGCCACGCTGGCGGACAAGGTCGGCTGGTACGCCTTTCGTGCACTTTGCATCGGTGTGCTGCTGTTCTTGCTGCTGCCGATCCTGGTGATCATTCCGCTGTCATTCAGCTCCAGCTCGTTCCTGGCCTATCCGATGCCGGGCTGGTCCCTGCAGTGGTATGAGAACCTGTTCAACTCCAGCGACTGGGGCCGTGCCGCCCGCAACAGCTTTATTGTTGCGCCGCTGGCCACCGTGCTCGCCACCGTGCTGGGCACACTGGCTGCCGTCGGGCTGGCGCGGGTCCAGTTCTGGGGCAAGGGGCTGTTGATGAGCCTGCTGATCGCACCGATGGTGGTGCCGATCGTGGTGGTGGGCGTCAGCACCTATTTGTTTTTTGCCAAGATTGGCCTGGCCGACACCTACCTGGGCCTGATCCTGGTACACGCCGCGTTGGGCGCACCCTTTGTGCTGACCACGGTGCTGGCCACGCTGCAGGGCTTTAATGACAACCTGGTGCGCGCCAGCCTGAGCCTGGGGGCCACGCCGCTGTCCACCTTCTTTCGCATCACCTTGCCGATCATTGCACCGGGTGTAATTTCAGGCGCGCTGTTTGCCTTTGCCACCTCGTTTGACGAGGTGGTGGTGACGCTGTTTATTGCCGGGCCGTCGCAGGTCACGCTGCCGCGCCAGATGTTTACCGGCATCCGCGAAAACATCACCCCCACCATTGCTGCCGTGGCCACACTGCTGATCATTTTCACCAGCACCCTGATGCTCGGCCTGGAATGGCTACGTGGCAAAAAGCACTGACCATGAGCGCTAAAAACCAGCCCTTGTCCGGCAACGCCATGCCCCGTTTTGGCGGCATTGCCAACATGTTGCGCTTGCCGGTGGCCACCTCGGCGCAGGGCCTGAACGCCGCCTTTATCGGCGTGCCGCTGGACATCGGCACCTCGCACCGCCCCGGCGCCCGCTTTGGCCCGCGCCAAATCCGCGCCGAATCCGCGCTGATCCGCCCCTACAACATGGCCACCGGCGCGGCGCCGTTTGACACGCTGCAAGTGGCGGATTTGGGCGACGTGCCGATCAACACCTACTCGCTGGAAAAATCGCTGCCCATCATCAGCACGTTTTACGAACAGGTGCTGCAGGCCGACTGCATTCCGCTCACGCTGGGCGGCGACCACACCATTGCACTGCCCATCCTGCGCGCCGTAGCGGCCCAACATGGCCCGGTCGCGCTGGTGCACGTCGATGCCCACGCCGACGTCAACGACGACGCCGGACTTCGACCAGCCATTATCGACGAAAACGGCGACATCAAGAACCTCCTTCGCCATTCGTCCGACGAAACGGCTCGTCAAAA
>CAJAFJ010000563.1 GCA_903938955.1 uncultured beta proteobacterium
TCGAGAGTTCGACAAAGGCCACTTCGGGTCGCAATGCGATCACGGCGAGCTGTTTTTTCACTGCCTCCAGTTCAATGTCCCACAAACTGACCGAGAGCTGGGGCGCGCTCGCCACAGAAATGTCCTGAAGCGTTGTTTTGAAGGCAGCTTTGCCCGACTGAAACTCAATCAGGGCATGGACCGAGCCCATCAAGACAAAACAGACCGCTGCCAGCGCGATGACGCGCTTGATCAGGACGCTGGCAATGGGACGAAAGGGGCGGTTTGACATGATCTGCAACCGTCCTCAGCGCATGAGCTGTTCAAAGGAAAAGTTATAGCGTTTGAGTTGCGGGTTCAGCGCCTTGCTGTACCTGCGAAAGTCAATCTTGTTATAGCCACTGCCAAATCGCGCCAGAAAACGGTCTGCGCTCTCCGTGTCAAACAAGGTGAACATCGGGCGGTCAAGCTCCAGGCCCTCATCGGCAAAATCGCGGCCATTGGCATGGTCATACACCATGACCAGGGCCCAGGCACCGGCGATGAAATGTCCGCCCGCCAACGCAGTCAATCGACCTGATTTGATGGCCTCCATCGCTTCGCGGGAGGTATTGACCCCGCTGAACCAGGCATCGTGGCCGGGTTTACCGCCGCGCTTCTCCCAGCTCTGCATGGCGCCAAAGGCCATCTGGTCACTGCCGGCCCAAATCAGGCGGGTGGCGGGGTAGCGGGCAAACAGCACCTCGCTTTGCTCCGCCGCCTTGTCGCGGTTCCAGTCGGCATAAACTTCCTGGTCCAGGACCACGTCACCGGCCTCGCTGACAGCACGGCGCATCCCCGCATTGCGTTCCATGGAGACGGTGGTGGAGCGGTCCCCCGCAATGGCCAGCAGATGCAGCTTGCCATCAGGCCCTTGTACTTTGGCCACGCGGCCTTTGGCAATCAGGTTTTTGGCTGTCAGGTAACCGGCATCGGCGGCGTGCGGTTGCAAGGAGCCGATCCAGTTCTTGTAGCGTTGACGCGGCCCGCCAATCTCCTGCCGTGCTGTAGCACTGGGTGGGCTGAAGGCAAAAAAGCAGCGGATGCCGCTGCCTTCAAGAATGCTTAACTGCCTGGGGCCCAGGTCGTAGTCATTGGTCAGAATGACGTAGTCAGGTCGCGTGGCTTTTGGACGGTTGGCAATTTCCTGCGCTATGGTCAGCGTACGCGGGTGGTCCCGCTCAACAAAGCGCATCTCCAGCGCAATGCCCAGGCTCTCGGCCGCCACCTTCATGGACTCTGCGACCGCCACCCAAAAGGCTTCGTTTGATTTTCCGGGGTTGATAAAGGTGACCGACAAGGCGAAAGCCGGCATGGCGAGCAACAGGCCTGCTACAAAAGCAATACAGCGATTCATATTGTTCTTTGTGATAAATCTCAACCGAGATCATGGCACAACCCCACGCCGCGCTGGAAATGCGTGAAGATTTGAACAAACTGACCGCCCCCCGAAGTCCGGGGGGCTCACTTTGCCGTTTGACCGCTCAGGCTGCTTTTTCGACGTGCGACTGGCGCGTGTAGAGGAAGTCGATCACGGCCTTGCGGTAGTGCAGGTACTGGGCGCTGTCGGCCAGCTCGACCCGGTTGCGCGGGCGGGGCAGGTCCACACTCAGCACTTCGCCGATGGTGGCGCTGGGGCCATTGGTCATCATCACAATCTTGTCGGACAGCAGCACGGCTTCGTCCACATCGTGCGTCACCATCACCACGGTGCTTTGTGTTTTGGCCACAATTTGCAGCAGTTCATCCTGCAGCTTGGCGCGGGTCAGCGCATCCAGCGCACCAAAAGGCTCGTCCATCAGCAACACTTTGGGTTCCATCGCCAGGGCACGGGCAATGCCCACGCGCTGCTTCATGCCGCCGGAGATTTCGCCGGGGCGCTTTTGCGCCGCAGCCGTCAAGCCGACCAGCGCCAGTGCCGCGTCGGTCCGGGCCATGAGCTGGGCTTTGTTCTCGGAGGTAGCGCCGGTGGTTTTGTTGGCCGCACCAAACACGCGCTCGATGCCGAGGTACACGTTCTCGAAACAGGTCAGCCACGGCAGCAGCGAATGGTTCTGGAACACCACCGCACGCTCAGGGCCAGGCCCGGCGATTTCGCGGTTGGCGCACAACAACACGCCCTGAGTTGGAATCGTCAAGCCCGCGATCAGGTTCAACAGTGTGGACTTGCCGCAACCCGAGTGGCCGATGAGCGCCACAAACTCGCCTTTGGCTACATTCAGATTGACGTTTTGCAGTGCGCAGAACTGGCCTTTTTTGGTCTTGAAAGTTTGCTCGACACCGGAGATTTCGATGTATTTGGATGTCTGGTTGTCGTTCATGATTTCACCTCTTCAAACGTAAATGCGGTGGCGATTTTGATCAGCGCGTATTCCAGAATCAGCCCGACGATGCCAATCACAAAGATGGCGATGATGATGTTCTTGACGTTCAGGTTGTTCCACTCGTCCCACACCCAGAAGCCGATACCGACGCCGCCGGTCAACATCTCGGCCGCCACGATCACCAGCCAGGCCGTGCCGACCGCCAGGCGCACGCCAGTCAACATATAGGGCAGCACCGAGGGGAACAGAATCTTGGTGACGATCTTCCATTCACTCAGGTTCAGCACCCGAGCCACGTTCATGTAATCCTGCGGCACGCGTTGCACACCGACCGCTGTGTTAATGATCATGGGCCAGATCGAGCAGATAAAGATGGTCCAGATCGCCGCCGGGTTGGCGCCCTTGAACACCAGCAAGCCAATCGGCAACCAGGCCAGCGGTGACACCGGGCGCAGCAGGCTGATGAGTGGGTTGAACATGCGGCTCAAAAATTCAAAGCGCCCGACCATGAAGCCGACCGGAATGCCTACCGCAGCAGCCAGGCCAAAGCCGACCGCCACCCGCTCCAGCGAAGCCAGAATGTTCCAGCCCACGCCTTGGTCGTTGGGGCCGTTGCTGTAAAACGGGTCGCTGAAAATGATGATTGCCTGCTTGAAGGTTTCGGTGGGCGAGGGGATGCTGCTGGCGGTTGAGATCGACACCAGCGCCCACACGCCAATCAGCAAGCCCAGTCCCACGAGGGGGGGCAACACGGCCAGCCAGAAATTACGGAAGTCATACGACCGTTTGGCCGCTTTGGTCGCCGCTTCTACGTAGTCGGGGCCTCGGACGCGTTGGCTATGTTCACCACCTACGGGTTTTTTGGCGGCAGCGTCGGCGCTGGGCGCTGTTGGCGCACGCGGGGTGTCTAGCGGAGGGTGAAATACGGCACTAGCCATGGTGAGTAACTCCTATAAATTGAGAGGGGACCGCGTGGGTCCACGGGGTGGGGCGGCCAGGCCCCACCAGGTTTCAGGCCTTGATCTTGAAACCGTCGGCGTATTTCTTCGGGTCTTTGCCGTCCCACACCACGCCGTCCATCAGCTTGCTGGTGCGCATCACGTCTTTGGGCACCGGCGTCTTGCTGGCCGTGGCGGCCTGCTTGTAGATGTCGATCTGGTTGATCTGCTTGGCCACGCTCAAATAATCAGGGTGATCCTTGAGCAAGCCCCAGCGCTTGTGCTGCGTCATGAACCACATGCCGTCAGATAGGTAGGGGAAGTTGACCGCGCCTTCGTTATAGAACTTCATATGGTTGGCATCGTCCCAGGTCTTGCCCATGCCGTTTTGGTAGCGGCCCAGAATACGCTGGTTGATGGCGTCCACGCTGGTGTTGACGTAAGATTTTTCTGCAATGGTTTCCGCCATCTTGGTTTTGTTTTGCAAGCCGGCGTCAATCCAGCGGCTGGCTTCCAGAATGGCGGCGGTCACGGCGCGGGCCGTGTTGGGGTATTTCTTGACGAAATCGCCCGTGGTGCCCAGCACCTTTTCGGGGTGGTCTTTCCAGATGTCCTGGGATGTGGCGGCGGTGACGCCGATGCCGTCGATGATGGCGCGGTGGTTCCAGGGCTCGCCCACGCAAAAGCCGTCCATGTTGCCGACGCGCATGTTGGCGACCATTTGCGGTGGCGGCACGGTGATGACCTTGGCGCCCTTGATCGGGTCGATGCCGTTGGCCGCCATCCAGTAATACAGCCACATGGCGTGGGTGCCGGTCGGGAAGGTCTGGGCAAAGGTGTATTCCCGCTTCTCCAGGGCCATCAATTTTGCCAACCCGGCACCGTCCACTGCACCTTTGTCAGCGAGTTTTTTGGACAGCGTGATGGCCTGGCCGTTGTGGTTCAGCGTCATCAACACCGCCATGTCTTTTTTGGCGCCGCCAACGCCGAGGTGCACGCCGTAAATCATGCCGTACAGCGCATGGGCAAAGTCGATCTCACCGGTAACCAGCTTGTCGCGCACGCCGGCCCAGCTCGATTCCTTGGTCGGGATGATCTTGACACCGTATTTTTTGTCGATGCCCAGCACCGAGGCCATCACCACGCTGGCGCAGTCGGTCAGCGGGATGAAGCCAATTTTGACTTCGGTTTTTTCCGGGGCATCGGAGCCCGCGGCATACACCACCGAGCGCAGGGCCGGGCTGATGCCGACGGCGCCAACAGCAGCAGTTTGCAAAACAGCGCGGCGGCTGAGACTGGTTTTAAGAAGATCGGTCATGGCACAACTTTCTATAGTGTTGAGGACAGCGCTGGCCTCACTTCGTGTGGCTGCGAACTGTCCCGCAAGGTTGCAGAAAAAGAAAACAAA
>CAJAFJ010000564.1 GCA_903938955.1 uncultured beta proteobacterium
AAACTCCCTCAGGACGAGGCCAGTGCCGAAGAGCTGGCGCACAGCTTTGACGAGGCGGAACGGCATCAGGTGGACTTGTCCGACTATCGTTTTGACGACTGGATAACGCTGGGCCTCTTCTGGATGATGGTGCTGCTTGTCTTTCTTCAGTTCTTTACACGTTACGCGCTCAACAATTCGCTGGCGTGGACGGAGGAACTGGCCACCAACTGCTTGATTGCGCTGGTCTTTATCGGAGCTTCCACATGTGTCCGCAAGGACCGGCATATCCAGGTCGATCTGCTGTACCGTTATCTGCCGGCCCCGGCAGCTCGCGTGCTGGCCACGCTGGTAGACCTGATCCGTCTGGTGTTCATGGCCTATCTGACTTACCTCGTTTGGACCTACATCGCGCTGGTCGGTGATGAAAAAATGACCACCCTGAATTGGCCCAAAAACGTCATCTACTGGCTGGCCTTTTTCGGCTTTGCCATGATGGTGGTGCGCGCCGCGCAGATCACCTGGCGAAACACGAGACTCGGTTTTTCAGTCCTTGAAAAGCCCCAAGCCTACGACGGCTCAGAGGCATAAACCATGACCATACTGATAGGTTCTTTCCTTGGTTTGATGCTGATTGGCTTGCCTGTGGCCATGGCCATGGCGATCGCATCTTTGCTATATATATTAGCCACCGGGTCTGTGCCGGATGTCATCGTGGCCCAGCGAATGATCGCCGGCGTAGAGAGCTTTCCGCTGTTGGCGGTGCCCTTCTTCATACTCGCCGGCAACCTGATGAACATCGCCGGCATCACCGGACGAATTTACAAATTTGCGGTGGCGCTGGTGGGCTGGATGAAAGGCGGGCTTGGCCATGTCAACATTGTGGGATCGGTCATTTTCTCGGGTATGTCAGGCACCGCCATCGCAGATGCTGCCGGTCTTGGCACGATTGAAATCAAGGCTATGAAAGATCATGGCTACAGCCCTGAGTTTGCGGTCGGCGTGACCGCTGCATCGGCCACGCGTGGGCCCATCTTTCCGCCCTCGCTGCCCTTCGTGATCTACGGCATGATGGCCAACGTGTCAATCGGCGCACTGTTTCTCGCGGGGATTATGCCGGGCTTGGTGATGGTGGCTTTCATGATGGCCACAGTGGCCTTCATTGCGCGCCGCAACAACTGGGGCGGCGACGTGCGCTTCTCCTGGAAAGAGTTAGGTCGCGCCGGTGTCGAAATCCTGGCCGTGTTTCTGTTTCCGCTCTCCATCTGGCTGTTGACGCTGGCCGGTGTGACGGTCAATTACGCCGTTGGTGTTGCGATGGTCGCGCTGCTGCTGGCGGACTGGTATTTCAAATTCTCAGCGGTGATGGCATTGATGGCCCCGGTCATTTTGATCGGCGGCATGACCATGGGTTGGTTCACGCCGACAGAGGCGGCGATGGCGGCTGTCGTCTGGGCGCTTTTCCTGGGTTTGGTGCGCTACCGGTCGATGACTTTCAAGAGCCTGGCCAAGGCAACCTTCGACACGGTTGAGACCACTGCCAGCGTGTTGTTCATCGTGACCGCAGCATCCATCTTTGCATGGTTATTGACAACCAGCCAGGCCGCGCAAATGTTGGCCGACTGGATACTCGGCTTCACGCAAAGTCAATGGGTGTTTTTGTTGCTGGCAAACCTGCTGATTCTGGTGGTGGGATGCTTCATCGATACGACGGCAGCCATCACGATCCTGGTGCCCATTTTGTTGCCGATCGTGTTGAAGCTGGGCATCGACCCGATTCATTTCGGCCTGGTCATGGTTCTGAACCTGATGATCGGATTGCTACATCCGCCGCTGGGCATGGTGCTGTTCGTGTTGGCACGGATCTCCAAGTTATCAGTGGAGCGGACCACCGTGGCGATCATGCCATGGTTGATCCCCTTGTTCCTGTCGCTGATCGCCATCACCTACATACCGGCAATTTCATTGTGGTTGCCGCGCTTGATGCAAGTCGCGAAGTAGCTTGAACGCCCCTTCGTAGACCAACGAAACTAAGAGGCATGCTCCTGTAAAGCGTTCATAAGTTGCATGTTTATCGCGTGATATTTAGGAGTTCAAATCGGTCTGCGATATTTTGGATAGCAACGCCAAACAGGGGGTACAAACGGGGGTGCGAATTGACTTTAAAAAGTGAAAAACCAAGCATTCATGCGGGTTTCAACTCATCTTTCAATTGACCCCAGCCCACCAATACCTTAAAAGCCAACCCTAACCGGTTGGCT
>CAJAFJ010000565.1 GCA_903938955.1 uncultured beta proteobacterium
ACCACAAAATTGGTGCCCCAGATAAAGACCACGGACAGGGCGAGCAGCAGATGAGAGGTGGACAAAGAGAAAGCTCCGGCAGCACGAAAGGAAAGTGCCGCGTGAGTTTAGTCGGCATCGTGCAGCCCAGTGCGTGCCTTGAATGAATAGCCCGCCACGGTCTTTGAAGGTGCTCAGGGGTGATGGCGCTGACGTGGCTATAGTTGGCGCTTGTTTTAAACCCGTCAGAGAAATCCCTCATGAAAACGAAAGTTATTCTCGCGCTCCTCGCCATCACGCTGGCTGGCGCGACCTCGGCCCAAGTCAAGCCGGAAGATGCCATCAAATGGCGCCAGTCCGGCTACGGCTTCATGGCCTGGAACATGGCCCGCATCAAGGCCAATGTTGAAGGCAGCTACAACAAGGACGAAGTGATCAAGGCTGCCAATGCCATCCAGATGGTTGCGAATTCCGGCATGGGCGCGCTCTACTTGCCGGGCACTGACAAAGGCACCGGCTGGGAGAAAACCCGCGCCAAGCCTGAAATCTGGACTGAAAAAGAAAAGATCGGCAAGGCCGCCATGAATTTGGCCAAGGAAGCCAACGACATGGCCACGGTGGCCGCCGCCGGTGACGCCGCCGCCACCAAAGTACAACTCGGCAAACTAGGCAGCGCCTGCAAAGGTTGCCATGACGATTTCAAAGCCAAACAGTAACCGGACCAGGGTTGCATCACGCTGGCCACGGCCAACCGTCAAGAAGCACCAGGCGTGGGCTCAGAAAAGGTAGCGACTGATTCTGTGGCTTAAAAATAGTCAAGATATGACGGCTCGGATTGGATGGCTGCGTTGCAGCGGCAGCGATCGGTCACGAATGGACCGGTATCCGGCTGTCAATTTTGGATGGACCGCCCTGTATAGGGCTCGCATGAAGTAGCTTTATGATGACTCATGTTCAAAATTTACTGGACCGCCGCTAATCACGAAGCTTGTTCTCAAGACGAGGCCTTGCTCACAAAGGCGCTCGAACTTGTCAAAGAGAAACGCAACGCTGGCTATTCGTTTGTGACCATGGTCGCCGAGGACCCAAACCAGGTCGGGAAACCTGGCGTGGACGCCGTCGTGAATGGAAAAACACCGGATGGCCAGGCTTACGAATGGTCCAAGGCCGGTCGCGCCGGAACGCCGCGCAGACGCGACAAGCTGGTAACCAACAAAGATCGCTGACGGCTAGTCCGCCTGGCACCACCGGCCAGAATTCGGGCACACGCAGGCCGGCGCGTCGTTGAGCCAGACTTGCTCATCATCCAGTCGCAACGCGGTCAATGGATCGATGTCGAAGACGCTTCGCAGAACGCGCCCGACACCAACGGTCTCGATGGGCAACTCCCAGGTCAGAAATATTTGGATGCCATCCTGGTCGGGCGGGAAGTCGGCAGGGTGAAAACCGCCGCTGCGGCGCGCAATGACGGCGTGAGGCTGGCCCGTATCGAATACCACCACCGTGCCTCTGGTCAGAGGGATTCGATGACCGGTAGCCGGGAAATGCAAGTCCAGACCCTTGTCCTCGCTCAGAAAGAGATTGCAAAAGGCCATGCCGCCATAGTGTGCGGCGTCATGGTGGTACTTCGCGCCCCAGCAGGCCATCAGGGCGACGTCACTGGTGGCAAGCACCTCATGCAGACCGAGCGTGCGCGTCCAATCGGACACCGCCTTCACGCACTGCTTGTAATCCGGCCAGCGCGTACGCGCTCGCGGCAAAGGCAATGCCTCTACGTCGCCGGGCCTCAATTCCAAGCGTAACGCGATCTCTCTTTTCCAATCCGCCGCAAGCCTTGCAGGGGGCGCAGGCACATCGACCGTGCTCGAAAGCACGACGTCGCTTACGCTGCGGCTGCGGATGGTGTCGCCACTCCAGAAATAAGAAACAGGGCGCTCTCGCACATGGCCCATTTGATGGGGGGTGCTCACCCAGACGTCCTAGCTGGACGTAGCCGCCACCTTGGCCCGTGCCGTGTGCAATTTGTTGTAGCTGTCGATCAGGCGCTGGTGTCGGTCGAGCGTCTCCAGTTTCATACTCGTTGGCGTCAAGCCGAAGAAGCGCATGCTGCCGTCCACTGACCCCATCACCGCGTCCATCCGCGGGTTACCGAACATCCGGCGGAAATTGACCACGTAATCCTCTAGTTCCAGGTCGTCATCCAGCTGCACCTCCAGCACCACATTCAAGGCCTGATAAAACAATCCGCGCTCGACCGTGTTGTCGTTGTACTGCAGGAAGGCGCCCACCAGCTCTTGCGCTGCCGCGAATTGCTGCAAGGCGAGTTGAATCAGCAGCTTCAACTCCAGTACTGTCAGCTGGCCCCAGGCCGTGTTCTCGTCAAACTCGATACCGATCAATGTGGCGATGTCGGAATAGTCGTCCAGCTCGTTGTTTTCCAAACGCTCAAGCAGTGCTTCCAGGCTGGCATCGTCCAGGCTGTGCAAGTTCAAAATATCGGCACGGAACAACAGTGCTTTGTTGGTGTTGTCCCAGATCAAATCATCGACCGGATACACCTCCGAATAGCCCGGCACCAGGATGCGGCAGGCCGTGGCGCCCAACTGGTTATACACCGCCATGTAGGCTTCTTTGCCCATGGCTTGGAGAATGCCGAACAAGGTTGCGGCTTCTTCGGCATTGGAGTTGTCACCCTGGCCGGAAAAATCCCACTCCACAAAATCGAAATCAGATTTGGCACTGAAAAAGCGCCACGACACAATGCCGCTGGAATCGATGAAGTGTTCGACAAAGTTGTTGGGCTCAGTCACGGCTTCACTTGCAAAGGTCGGCCGAGGCAAATCGTTCAGCCCTTCAAAGCTGCGCCCCTGCAGTAATTCCGTCAGACTGCGTTCCAGCGCCACCTCCAGACTTGGATGCGCGCCAAACGAGGCAAACACGCCGCCCGTGCGCGGGTTCATCAAGGTGACGCACATCACCGG
>CAJAFJ010000566.1 GCA_903938955.1 uncultured beta proteobacterium
CAAAGCATTGTGTGAGCGGTGCATACCGCGCTTGGAAGGTGATTTCTTGTTTTGCTGGACAGCCATGATCTGCTCCTGGACGTGTGTGTCGCGAAGGCCGCAACATCTGGGGTTAGTGAAACACGTGCCGATTAATTCACGCGAAGCCTTGAATTATAGCGTAGCTGAAAACATCAGGCGGACTTGTCGCCTTGCAGCTTGGCCAACACAGCAAAAGGATTCTTTTTTTCAGCTGATGCAACTTCAAAACCGGGGTCTTCAACGGTCAGTTTGAGCTCAACCGGGCACACCTCATGTCGCGGTACCACGGGCAACGCCATGAGCACCTCGTCTTCAATCAGGTCCGCCAGATTGAAGTCCTTGCTCAAGGCCAGCACATCCTCTTCAGCCTCTTCATCCTGTTCTTCGGCTGCCTCCTCGCTGCCAACAAATCGAAACGACTGTTGCACGGACACCGCAATATCGGCAGGCCCTAGGCAGCGCTGGCACGTCAAAGGCAAACTGACCTCCACCGTTAAATGAAGCCATACCTGCTCGGCGCTGGCTTCATCAGCACGCACTTCGCCTCGGGCAGACCAGCTCAGCGTCAGATCTGCGCCTAGTCCTTGCGTCTCCTGCATAAGCCGCTCATATTTTGATAGTAAATCGTGTCCGGCGATCTCGCTTGCAGCGTGCGCAAACGCCTTGACGTCCAGATGGGTGGGGGGTGACTCTTGTTTCATGCACGCAGTGTAAGAGAATCACACCATGTCTGAATCTATCCAACGCAAACTCATTCTGGGCTCCACCTCGCCCTACCGTCGTGAATTATTGGCACGCCTACGCCTGCCCTTTGAGGTCGCCGCACCCGAGGTTGATGAAACACCGCAGGTCGCTGAAACACCCAAACAACTGGCCTGCCGCCTCGCCATGGCCAAAGCCCGGGCAGTTGCGGCGCAGTTCCCGGCCGCTGTCGTCATCGGCTCAGACCAGGTCGCCGACCTTGATGGCCAGTCCTTGGGAAAACCGGGCAACCACGCACGCGCTATGGCACAACTTCAACTCATGCGCGGGAAAACCGTTATTTTTCAAACTGCCGTGGCGGTCGTCTGCCAGGACACCCAATTTGCACAGATGGACCTGGCTCAGGTCAAAGTCAAGTTTCGCGACCTGACCGACGCTGAAATCGAAGCCTATTTGTTGGCAGAAACGCCTTACGACTGCGCGGGTAGCGCCAAAAGCGAAGGCTTGGGCATCGCCCTGCTGGAATCCATTGACAACGACGACCCGACCGCCTTGGTGGGTCTGCCCATGATACGAACCTGCCGGATGATTCAAGCGGCGGGCATCCAACTGCTATGAACATGACAACGCCAACCCACAACGCCGCTCAAACCAAAGGCAAGCTCTTTCTTGTGCCAGCACCGCTGGATTTTGGCTGCGACAGCGAATCCAGTCTGCAAAACACCATGCCGTGGGGCACCCTTGAAGTGGCGGCCAGAATCCAGTTTTGGGTTTGTGAAAATGCCAAATCAGCGCGCGCGTACCTGAAACGGGTGCATGAAATCACCCCTCTGAGCAACCCTATTCAAGCCCTCAAAATTCAGGAATTACCACGCGAAGTACATAAAAAAGGCGACCACACCGGCAACTTCGATGCTCGCCACCTGCTGGCACCTGCGCTGGAAGGCCATGACGTCGGTTTGGTGAGCGAAGCCGGCATGCCTGCGGTGGCCGACCCCGGCTCCTCCGTGGTGCGTGCCGCCCACGATCTGGGGATTGAGGTAATTCCCCTGACCGGCCCGGTATCGCTTTTACTGGCCTTGGCTGCCAGTGGGCTCAATGGCCAGAATTTCGCATTTGTGGGCTACCTGCCGCAAGACGCTTCGGAGCGCGCCCAACGCCTCAAGGAGCTTGAAGCGCTGGCGCTCAGAAACGGGCAAACCCAAATGTTCATTGAGACCCCATACCGCAATGTCGCCATGCTGCAGACGCTGCTGCAAACCCTGCAGCCCAATACCCGGTTGGCGATCAGCAGCGGGCTGACGCTGGTCAGCGGCAGCTGCGTGAGTGACAGCATCAAGAACTGGCGCCAAAAGAAGGCACCACTCAACAACTCGACCCCGGCCGTGTTTGCCCTGGGTCGATAAGTCACCTCAGCGAATCGCCGGGATCGATTGAAGGGCGCGCACCGAGCCTTCGCCAATGGAAGCGCCAAACCGCTTCACGAGGCGCTCGGCCACATTCTCCCGGCGGGTGTAGTCCACAAGATCCTCGGCCTTCACGATCTCGCGCGCCACATAAGCCAAGCTGCCCAACTGGTCCGCCAGACCCAGTTCAATCGCCTGCTGACCACTCCAGAACAGACCACTGAAGGTTTCGGGTGTTTCCTTCAACCGGTCGCCACGACCGGCCTTGACCACGTCAATGAACTGCTTGTGAATCTGATCGAGCATAGTTTGCGCAAACACGCGCTGCTTTTCGGTTTGCGGGCTGAAGGGGTCCAGAAAACCTTTGTTCTCGCCAGCCGTCATGAGGCGGCGCTCGACGCCCAGCTTGTCCATCAGGCCCGTGAAGCCAAAGCCATCCATCAACACGCCAATGCTGCCCACAATGCTGGCCTTGTCGACAAAAATCTTGTCGGCGGCGACTGCAATGTAATAAGCAGCCGACGCACATGATTCTTCGACCACCGCATAGACCGGCTTGTTGTGCAACACCTTCAGGCGCCGGATCTCATCGTTGATGATGCCCGCCTGGACCGGGCTGCCACCCGGCGAATTAATCAACAAGACAACCGCCTGAGCGCCCGCGTCTTCAAAGGCGCCACGCAAGGCGTCGACAATCAACTCGGCACTGGCATCGGCGCCGGAGGCAATTTCACCCTTGATCTCCACTACCGCGGTGTGGGGTGCTGAAACATCCTTGGCGGGACCATTCTGATCGATCGCGATCCATGCCACGATCACAAACACCGCCAACCAGGCCAAGCGCACAAAATTACGCCAGCGACGCGCCAGGCGCTGCTCGTTGAGCGACGCAAACGCCAGTTTCTCCAACGTGGCACGCTCCCAATTCAAGCCATCCAAAGCGCCTTCTTTAGCGCTCTTTTTCGCCCCATTCTGGGGGTCTGCAGCTTGGTGGGAGGAAGATTCAGCGTGAGGAGCTGTGGCGGATGCTTCTGGAATAAGGGGATCGGTCATTTAAAACTCTAGGGGTTTCAGGTTGTGGGCAGTATGCCTGCGCCAGGCGTGCGTTTATAGATTAAGCAATAACCAGTCGTGTAATTCACGCACGGAATGAGCCACAAACAAGGGTTTCAACGCCGTGAACGCCTCTGGCGCATGGGCGCCGTAACTCACACCCACACTCGGGCAACCGGCATTCAGGGCCATTTGCAAGTCATGCGTCGTGTCGCCAATCATGAGCGTGCGCTCTGGCTCGGCACCCAGCTCGTGCATCAACTCATGCAACATGCGGGGATGTGGCTTACCCGCGGTTTCATCCGCCGTGCGCGAGCCATCAAACAGACCTTGGAGTTCGACTGCCCGCAACGTGTCGTCCAGGCCACGCCGACTCTTGCCCGTGGCCACGGCCAGACAGGACTGGCGCATTTTCAAGTCCGCCAGCATCGGCAGAACGCCATCAAAAAGACTGATGTCATCCTGATGAGTCGTGTAGTGGTGGCGATAACGAGCGCCCAGCTCGGGGTACTTGGCTTCCGGCACATCGGGGGCCGCATGGGCCAGCGCCTGCATCAACCCCATGCCGATCACATAGGCGGCATCCTTGTCACTGGGTCGGGCACCGCCCACATCGCAGACGGCGTCTTGAATACAGCGCGTGATGATGGCGGTGGAGTCAAAGAGCGTGCCGTCCCAGTCAAAGGCAATCAAATCAAACTGTCGTGTACGGGTCATATCAGGTCGGCGCAGGCGCCGCATGGGTGGCAAAAGTATCAAGTTCCAGCGGCAAATGCGCCATCAATTCAACCCGCTCACCACTGGCCGGGTGGTTGAACTGCAAGCGCCAGGCATGCAAAAACATGCGCTTCAGGGCGGGCAACTTGCCGACCCGCTGCAAGGTCTTGTTCAAATCAAAGTCGCCGTATTTATCGTCCCCCACAATCGGGAAACCTTCACTGGCGAGGTGAACGCGAATCTGATGTGTGCGCCCGGTCTTGATGGTGACTTCAAGCAAAGTAAAAGCCGTGGCAGCGCTGGGACGCACTTTCACCAAAGTGACTGAAGGCATGCCGTTAGGGTCATCTTTGGCCACCACTTTGACGCGCCGCTCACCCTCGGACCCATCTTTGTTGTCCAACAGGTATTTGTGCAGGGGCTTGTCCAACACTTTTTTATTGGCAGGCCAGCGCCCGGACACCAGCGCCAGATACGTCTTGCCGGTTTCACGCTCACGAAACTGATTTTGCAGATGGGTCAGCGCACTGCGCTTTTTGGCAATCAACAAAATACCGCTGGTTTCCCGATCCAGCCGATGCACCAGCTCCAGAAATTTGGACTGGGGCCGGGCCATGCGCATTTGCTCAATCACGCCAAAACTCACGCCCGAACCACCATGCACGGCCACGCCTGACGGCTTGTCAATGGCAATCAGATGCTCGTCTTCAAACAGAATCGTGAAATCGCGGGCCGGTGCGTCTCTGGCGATGGATTGCGCCATAGCTTCGGCTTTTTCTGCCACCCGCTCAGAAATTCTGACCGGCGGCAAACGAACCAAATCACCCGCGGCGACCCGGGAGTCAGCCGAGGCCCGCCCCTTGTTAACCCGGACCTCGCCGCTGCGGATGATGCGGTACACATGGGTCTTGGGCACGCCCTTGAGGTGGCGCATCAAAAAGTTATCGAGACGCTGCCCGGCCGAGTCTTCATCGACGAGAACCGTTTTAACCTGGGGCAATGGGGGTGCGGGATTGACCCCTATAATGTGTTTCACTAGCGATGTGCTGCAAATGGTTGATTTAACGACAAGTTAACTGACTAAAAGTGAATTTTAGTTCACCCACCCTCACCAGCCCCGCCAGTACGTCGATACCGCCAATTGTTCATGTACGCAAACCGCCAGCCAGATGCCTGCGGTGGCCTGCAAAACGAACGGTCAAGACGACGCCTTGAACTACTGATACGGAATACCCAAAGTTCACAGACATCTTGTCTGTGAACGGAATGAAGCGAGATGATTGTGTTGATGCGCCTGATTCAAATATGCCAACGGTGCGTTTTCGCCCCGTTTTTCGGCATGGATTGGCCATCAGCCCCCGTAAAACGGGCGCAACCAGCTATTAGATCAATAGCAATCCCACAACCCAAGCTCCTCGCATCCCTCCACGCGCCCATACCCAGACTCGTCCTATAAAGTCCAGGTTCTCCGGCAATTCCTCCTCAATTCAAAGCGTCAGTTCTGGTGTCAAAAGCTCGTCAAGAGCATGTTTGTTATTTGAATTGAAGGATGCTACCCATGAAACGGATGCTGATTAACGCCACGCAGGCTGAAGAACGCCGCCTGGCTATCGTCGACGGACAAAAACTCCTCGACTACGAAATCGAAATTGAAGGGCGCGAACAGCGCAAGGGCAACATCTACAAGGC
>CAJAFJ010000567.1 GCA_903938955.1 uncultured beta proteobacterium
GCCTTGTAGACGGCTCCAGTCCACGCCGTACTGGAAGTCGTCGTTCAGTTCAATGTCCAAAATCTGGGCTTCAATCAGAACTTGTCGGCTCAACACGTTTTTGTAATGAGCGACCTGCTGGCTAATCGTCGCCACTTGCGATGGCCGACCCTTTACATAGAGGGAGCCTGTCGATTGGTTCAGAACATAACGCGGCCCATTTGGATTTCGAGCGACGGCGGCATTGGTTTTATCGCTTTTTTTATCAATAGAGGACTCGTATTCGTCGTGAATAACGGTCTTCAACAGGTTGTCGATTTGGCTGAAGGGATCCATGTCGTTGGTGTTACGCCCACGCACATTAAAACCATTGCGAATACCGGACTGCACGGCATCTCCGCCACTAGCGCCACCCTGGCCCGAACCAAACACTTCACCACCGGCATTGAAGCTGGCGCTAATGGATGTTTGAAGGAAATCCAGGCTAAAAACGCGCTCTTGATAATCACTTACCACTAACACGCCACGGTCAACGCTGCCGTGCATATCAAGGGTTTTGAGCACGTAATCAAAGACCTGGCTGGCTGGCATATTGCGCAATGCCAAAGAAATTGTTTTGGGCTTTTCGCTCAGCGACGATGGCAATATCAGGCTTAACTTGGCTTGATCAGCAATGGCCTTAAACACAAAGCGCACATCGGTGTCATCAACCTTCAGGCTGACATTGACTGCATCCAGTGGATTAAAAACGGGCTCAGCCGGTGTGACCGTGGCCGCGCGTGTCTGTTCAAATTTTTTCATCAACTCGGCTTGAGCTGCAGAAAACTTGGCTGACTCATCCGCCAATCGTTCAGTCATGAGTTTTTGTGACTCCTCATCGACCGTAATAATTTTTTGCTTGTCCAGCAGGGAGGGGCCTGAGACCGCGCAACCGGCCAGCAAACTGCCGATGGCTATTGCCATGCCAGTTGGCTTGATCACTCGTGAAATCAGTTGCGCTACGCCTTGCGAAGCCATGAAATTTGTATGCTTGTTCATTGTTGAAAACTCCTATCGAGACAAAACGCCCATTAACTCTGTAAAACTAACTGCCCTGACCTGATCGTCATACCGCGGTGTGATTGGTTTTCCTGGCCCGGCAAAGCAGGTTGCGGTAGCAACACTCGCCCACTTGGTGCTATCGCTCCAGCCGACACCGGGCAGGTTGGGTCCGTCGAAGTCGCTCCCCACTTCGTCCGCATTGCGGCCACCAGCAAAGGCCACCACAAATGCCATGTTGGCCACTTTGTTGGCTGTGCAATTCGAGGCAGCAGAATTGGCGTCGTTGCCTGTGACATAAAGATTTAATGGATCTACCGTTTGCGAAGCATCTGCGGCATTGATCAGAGCTTGCTTGAAGTCGTCCAGATTTTTGTAGCTGGCATTGGGCGCTACATGCGGAGGGAGGGATCTTTCCTCATTGAGCGTCAAGTCTGCGGTCTCAGCATTGACGCCCCTGAACACCCCATACACCAACTGTTTATCAAGCCCCGTGCCGACCGGGCTGGCAAGTGACATTTCAAGGGTGAGATAAGGAATTCCCCCCGCGCTGGCGCCAGAACTACACACTCCTGCCGTCGCATCCTCTAGCCCATCCCCGTTGGAATCAGGACAAGGCAAGCGGTTATTGCGCTTGACGAACTTGAAAAGGGAAGATACCGCCGTATCCATAAATACAGCTTCGGATGCCGTTGATCGACTGGCGCTCTGGTTGCGGGCCACCATGATGGCGGTCAATACGACCCCCATAACGACGACCACCAAGGCGGCTTCCAGCAGCGTAAAACCGCGCTGTTGTCTTTGTATCTTGAATTGCGTCTTCATTTCGCCAACTGCTTTTGCAGCACATCAGTCTTGATATATTGCTTGGGCATGGCCAGTTGTACTGCCTGAATTTCCTGCGACAACGCTTTCAGTTTGTTGGCGTCAGCGCCTCGCGCTTTTTCAGATTC
The DNA here is from genome assembly GCA_903938955.1 of uncultured beta proteobacterium. The sequence continues at coordinate 1,971 of CAJAFJ010000567.1, forward strand.
CGCGATCAATTGCCGGTTCAGTTGCTGAAGTTTGTCGGTCGCATCAAGCATCTTGCGCAAGTTATCCATATCAATAATGGAAGGCGCCCCTGCCGCTTGCATCTGGGCGTCAAAGCGCACCATCGCCGCCATCAGTTTTTTTGTGTCGCCGGGCGGAACAGCCTGAATGTCTGCTAGCGCGTGCGTCTGAAGTTCACGCATGGCACGCATTTTTTCAGCGCGCGCCGCTTCCCGCGCATCGGGTGGAACCGGCTTGACAACTTCAGACTTTGGCACCGACAAACTGCCGGTTTGACCCTGTGGCAAAGTTGAACTGGCTGCGCCCTGGCTTACCTGTTCCTGCCGTTTTAAGAGTTGCTCAAGGGCCGAGTTTTGGGGTGATACATCACCACCGCCAACCGCAGCACTCCCGCCCAACAACGGCGCAGATTTTGTCGGCTGATGGGTTCCCCGGTTGTCACCTTGACTCGACACGCTGCCAGCAGGCGAACCACCCGATGGCAGCATAAACCAGGCAGCCAGCCAGCCCAACAGGCCAGCCAGCAACAAACCAAGGACTGGGCGCCAGGCAACCGTCTTAAGAGAGGTAAGAAGCTTCATGAGTGCTCTTTAATCGACTGATTTATCAAACTATCTTTTAAGCGGATAAGTGTGCGTCTCACCCTCAAATCGCAGTACAACGGAATCTTCATCAATGCTGGAAATCAAAACTCCCTTGCTCAAGATCTGACCTGTTAAATACATCTTTCCGTTGATGACTGCATAACGGTCATTGCCTGACAAATACACCATCTGTGGCTTGTACTCTTGCCACCAGGGCGGCTCCACAGCCTTGTTCATCACCTTTGCTTGCGGCACACGTATCACTTTTGGCGCAGTTGGCTTGGCTTGTCCTGACAGGACGTTAGCTTCTGACGAACGCTCTTGCTGCGACTGTTGAAAATCACGTTTGAGTAATTTCTCAACCAGCGACAAAAGGTCCTTCTGCTCATCAATACGAGCACTTAAAGCCTTGTCGAGTTGACTAATTTGTGATTCACTGCCCCCAGCGACTTTTCGATCCCAAGGCCGCTCATCTGGTGCGGCTTTGACCGCTAGAAAGCTGGTTGAAACCAGTGCGGAAAGCACAATTAACCCTGTGTATTTCTTCACATTGCACTCCATGTCATCGACAATTTAAATTTAGGCTGACCTTCACGCAGCACCAAGTCACGCTTTTGTATTGAAAAACCATCGTTTTTCAGGTCTTGGACAAATGCACTTTCACTGCGCAAGGAATCCTCAATCTGTGCGGCGTGGCCGATCACCGTGACCAAATGGGTCTCTTTTTCGACGAGCAAACCCACCTCGTCAATCACCATTCCCGATGGCAAGGCTTTTTTGATACGCGTTAAAACCATGGACAAGTCAGGCACCTTGCTGCTGGCGACTCGTTGCTGAACCCATTCACGCATGTCTTTTTGCTTCAAGGCGAGTTTCTCCGCCTGCTGGACATCGGTGTTGAGCGACTCCCACAATTTTTTGGTTCTTTGCATCTCACCTGATGCC
>CAJAFJ010000568.1 GCA_903938955.1 uncultured beta proteobacterium
AGGGCTAGCGTCCTTGTGTTCGACGATGGCCTGCACCACCTCGCCCGAGCGCACGATGCGGCCATAGCCCGTGGGGTCGGCCAAATCCAGCGTCAACAACGCCAACTGGCGGCCAGCGCAGGCGGTGATCAGTTGCTGCAAAGTGTCAGCCCGGGTCAGCGGCACATCGCCAGAAAGAACCACCACAATGCCGTCATCCTGCAAGGCTGGCAGCGCCTGCTGGACCGCATGGCCGGTGCCCAGCTGCGGCTCTTGGCGCACAAAATTAAGATCGAATTGATCGCCTACCCCGGTGAAACCTGCGCACGCCGCTTCAACGTCGACCGCCCCGTGGCCGGTGATGACCACCACCTGCCGTGCCGACAACTCAGCGGCAGTGTCCACCACATGCTGCAGCAACGCCCGCCCAGCCAACAGATGCAACACCTTGGGCAACTTGCTTTTCATGCGCGTGCCTTTACCGGCGGCCATGATCACCACATCCACCGGGGACGGTGCTGTTGCATTTTTTACTGGTTCACCCATGACTTGATCCACTCCTTGACTGTTGAGACGACGCCCCATTATCGACGGGCGGTGGGTCCTGCTGCGGCCAAGCCGTCGCCCCTTATGATCACGGCGACATGACATCCGACCTGCAACATTTCCCCACGTTCTGGCACCTGCTGACCCGCCTGGGCGAGATGCAAATTCTGTTACCAGCCGCCCTGTTGGCCTGGCTGACCCTGTTGCGGCGCCCGGCTTCACGGCCGCTGGCGGGTTGGTGGCTGGTGTTTTTACTGGCCTCTGCGCTGCTGACCACCGCCAGCAAACTGGCGTTCATGGGCTGGGGCATGGGCAGTGCCGCCCTGAACTTCACCGGCATCTCGGGGCACGCCATGTTTGCGGCCGCCGTCTACCCGCTGCTGCTGGGCACGCTGGCGTCCCACGTCTCCCCGGCCGGCCAGCGGCTGGCGATCGGCGCAGGCTTTGGGCTGGCGCTGCTGGTGGGTATGTCCCGCCTGGCGGTCGGCGCGCATTCGGTTTCGGAAGTCATTGCGGGCCTGCTTTTAGGTGGCGCCGCCAGCGCAGGCGCCATGGCACTGGCCCCGCTGCCACGGGCGGTGATCGGCCCGGTGCTTCCGATACTGATGGCGGTGTGGATCGGGGTCATGCCCTTGCAGGCACCGCCCTCGCAATCGCACAGCCTGGTGACCCAACTGGCGCTGCGGCTGTCGGGTCAGCAAAACCCCCACACCCGCGCCAACCTGCTGCGCGCACCACGCCAGGACGCCGCGCCACGGCCCCAGCCTGTCAGCCCCAAACCGATCAACGACTGAAACACCGCCAGCCAGGGGCGCGCCTGGCGCGTGGGTATCCACTCAAAATGCACCGGCTCTGCACCCCAGGCTTCAATCACCAGGCGCTGCCCGGCGCGGACTGCCAACCGCTGTCCAGCCTGCAACACCTGGTCGCCCGACTCGTTGCCATGCCCTGCATGCGGTCCATCAAAGGTCAACCAGGCGCCCCCTTGGGCGATGCTGAAAACACCGGCCTCGCGCGGCAACCAGCTAAAGGCCTGCCCCGGCATCAGCTTGCCGCAGATCGACAAGGTAGGCGCGCACTGTGATTGATGCAATTTGTGACGACTATGGGCAAGCATGGCAAACTCCTTGGGTACGATTTAAGTCTGAATGATCGGCGCAGGACGTTGTTGCGTCCAATGAATTCGAGGCCAGAAACTCATTCCGTTTTCGCATCAATCAATTCACCGACCCATGCCAACTCACCATGCAAAACTCTGAAACCACGCTACGCACCCGGCCCATCGCCGTGGGCCAGTTGCGGGCCTTTGAAGCGGTGGCGCGTCACCTCAACTTCCGGGTCGCCGCTGACGAGTTAGCGCTGACCCAAAGCGCCGTCAGCCGCCAGATTCAGTCGCTGGAACAAGAAGTGGGCGTGTCTCTTTTCTTGCGCCACACCCGCGCGGTAGAAATGACGGCGGCCGGCGCCCAGTTGCTACGCGCTGTGCTGCCATCGCTGGAGCGCATCGACAGCGCAGTGCTGCAAATCAGGCGCAGCGCAGGACGCAAAAGTGTGGTGATCAGCACCTGGGCCTCGTTTGCGTCGATGTGGCTGATCCCCCGGCTGGAGGCCTTTCAAAACGAGCACCCGGACATTGACATTCGCATTGACGCCACCGATGTGTCGGTGGACATGGACACCAGCGATGTGGATGTGGCCCTGCGCTACACGGCCCCCGCCAACGCCCCAGCCGGCGCCGTGCGGCTGTTTGGCGAACAGCTCACCCCGGTCGCCAGCCCCTGGCTGCTCAAAAGCGGGCACACACTGCAACGGGGGGAAGACCTGGCGAACTTCGCCCTGATCGAGGCCAGCGACGCACACCGCACCCAGCACATGGAATGGTTAACGTGGCGACGCTGGTTGGATGAACACCATTGTGAGAAAGTAGAACCCAAGCGCTGGCTTTACTTCAACTACGCGCACCAGATTGCACAGGCCGCACTGACCGGCCAAGGCGTGGCACTGGCCCGCATGCCGATGGTGGCGGACAGCCTGGCGGCGGGGAATCTGGTGGAAATTTTGCCCGGCATGCGACTGGAGTCGCCGCTGGTTTACTGGCTGATCATCGGCCCGCGCTCGGCGGCGCGTCCAGAAATTGTGGCGTTTTGCCAGTGGCTGGAAGGACAAGCGGCGCTGACCCGCATCGCCATCGGGGATGGCCCCGACCCCGACACGCTGGACGGGCTGGACTAGACATCAGCCCAAGCTAAACCGGCCAGACCACGCCGTAATCATTCAGGATCGCGTCCATCGGCAGGTCGTGCGGCTCGGGCTCGAAGTCGGGTAAAAAACCGGGCGCAAAGCCCAGCCCGACCGTGAACGGCCGCGGCTCCAGCGTGGACAGCATGCGGTCATAAAAACCACCGCCATAGCCCAGCCGGTAGCCGCCCGCCGCGTAACCCACGCAGGCGACAAACAGCAAGGTGGGCACGATCACCTCGGTGTCTTTGGGCTTGGGGATGCCATACGCGTCCTCTTCCATCGGGCAACCGGGGTACCAGGCATGAAACGTCATGGTTTTGTGAACTTTATCCACCACCGGCAGTCCAATACGTCGGGGTTGGGGTTGGTCCAGCAGTTCGCCGTCTTCTTTCCAGCGGTGCAGCGCGGGCAGTGGGTCAAACTCACCCTTGATGGGCCAGTAGGCGCCGATCACGGCGTCGGGTCGACCGACCAGCCAGATGCGCATGACGCGTTGCAAAAGATCGGCACGCTGTGCGCGGTCTGGCAGGTTCAGCCGTTGTTCGACAAGAAGTTTACGCAGCGCCTTCTTGTCCAGCGCTCTTTGATCATCAGAGTTATTCATAATCTCCACATGCAGTTACCTACCATTTTGACATCGATTGCCGTTCTGACCAGCTTGATGCTGCTCACGGCAGTGCCCGCCCATGCCCAGAGCCGGACATCCGGCAAAGCGCGCTCTGACGACGCAATTCTGGACATGAGCCAGGCCTTCAAGCGAGGTGACCAAAAACGCCTGACGGCCTTGCTGCCCCAAGTGCGCGGCCATGCGCTGGAGCCCTGGGGCGCGTACTGGGAGCTCAAAGCCCGGCTTGACACCGCACAACCCAGCGAAGTTCAGGCGTTTTTCACCCGTTTTGCCGGCACGTACCAGGAAGACCGCTTGCGCAACGACTGGCTTCTGTTGCTGGGCAAGAACCGCGACTGGACCACGTTTGTCACGGAATTGCCCAACTTCCGCATGAACGACGACCGCGAAGTGCGCTGCTACGCCATCGCCGCCGAGCAGGTGCTGGCCGGGGTCGACTTGTCCGCCAACCTCAAGCGCGAGTGGTATGCGCAAAAAGAGGCCGACGACGGCTGCAACTATGCGGCCAGTCGCCTGTATGGTGCCAAAAAACTCAGCGATGCCGACATCTGGCGCAAGGCCCGGTTGGCGATGGAACTCAACCGACCCCGCGCGGTTCGGCTGGCCGTCGAGATGATCTCGTCGGAGGCGGCAGCGCCCCTGGATGAGATCGTCAGCAACCCGGCCCGCTACCTGTCCAAACGCGTGACCGCCGGCGGCAAAGTCGGCCGCGAAGAGGTGGTGCTGGCCCTGATCCGCCTGGCCGCCAGCGACGCCGACCTGGCCGCCAGTGTGCTGGAGAACCACTGGAGCGTGCACCTGCAGCCGGAGCAGCGCTCCTGGGCTTGGGGCGTGATCGGTAAACAAATGGCGCAGCGCCTGTCCAGCAACGCAATGGAGTCGTTTGCCAAAGCCAAGGACAGCGATTTAACCGACGACCTGCTGGGCTGGAAGGTGCGTGCCGCCCTGCGCCAGTCGCAATGGAAAGTGGTGCTGGGCGCCACCCAGGCCATGAGCGAGTCGGCACAGCAGGAGTCCACCTGGGTTTACTGGCGCGCCCGCGCCTTGCTGAAACTGGCCAAAAAAGACACCGACCGCGCCGAGGCCACACGCCTGCTGGAAAGCATTGCCAGCGTGCGCGGCTTTTATGAGCAACTGGCGCTGGAAGAACTGGGCCAGCGCATCAACACCCCGGCCCGGCCCGCCACCCTCACCCTGGAAGAAAAAGACGGCGCCCGCAACAACACCGGCCTGAGCCGCGGCCTGTACGCCATCCAGGCCGGCCTGCGCAGTGAAGGCGTGAAGGAGTGGAACTACAGCACCAACCTGCACCAGCGCGGCGGCATGAATGACCGCGACCTGCTGGCGGCGGCCGACCTGGCCTGCCAGCACGAGGTGTGGGACCGCTGCATCAACACCAGCGACCGGACCAAAAGCGAGATCGACTTTGAGCAGCGCTTTCCGATGCCACACAAAAACGCGGTGCTGCTGCGCACCAGCCAGATCGGCCTGGACCCGGCCTATGTCTATGGCCTGATCCGCCAGGAAAGCCGCTTTGTGGTGGATGCCCATTCGGGCGTGGGCGCTGCCGGGCTGATGCAGGTGATGCCGCCCACCGCCAAATGGACGGCCAAAAAGATCGGCCTGACGGATTTCAAACCGCACCACATCACTGACCGCGACACCAACATTGCCATCGGCACCGGCTACCTCAAGCTGGTGCTGGATGACTTTGCCGGCTCCATGGCCATGGCCGCCGCCGCCTACAACGCCGGCCCGAGCCGCCCGCGCAGCTGGCGCGGCCAGAGTGGCGGCCCGGTGCTGGAGGCCGCCATCTGGGCCGAAAACGTGCCGTTTGCCGAGACCCGTGATTACGTCAAAAAAGTGCTCTCCAACACCACCAACTACGCCGCACTGCTCAGCGGCCAGCCGCAGTCGCTCAAAACCCGTCTCGGCATGGTCGGACCGCGGGATGCGGCGACCCTGGCCGTCATCAACACCGAACTGCCCTAACCATGCTCAAACTTTACGTCGGCAACAAAAACTACTCCTCCTGGTCAATGCGCCCCTGGGTGCTGCTGACGCAGGCGGGTATTGCGTTTGAAGAGGTCATGGTCCGCTTTGACTCGTTCGAGGCCGACTCCAATTTCAAAACCACGATCCATGCCCTGACACCCACCGGCAAGGTGCCGGTGCTGGTGGACGGTGATCTGGTAGTGTGGGACACGCTGGCGATTGCCGAATACGTGGCGGAGCAATTTCCCGAGCACCGCCTGTGGCCGCAAGACAAAGCCGCCCGCGCCCGGGCGCGCAGCGTGTGCGCCGAAATGCACGCCGGTTTTACCGCCCTGCGCAGCCACTGCCCGATGAACATCGAAGCCTCGCTGGCAGACACCGGCGCCCTGATCTGGCGCGACCAGGCCGGGGTGCGCGCCGATGTGGGGCGACTGGTAGCGATGTGGAGCACCTTGCTGGCAGAACATGGTGGGCCGCTGCTGTTTGGTGAATTCACGGTGGCCGACGCCTACTTTGCCCCGATCTGCACCCGCCTAAAAACCTACGCCCTGCCGCTGCCCCCGGCCGTGGCCGCCTACGTGGACCGTGTCTGCGCCCTGCCCGGCGTCCAAGCCTGGATGGATGGCGCCCACGCCGAGCAAGACTTTCTTGATTTTGAAGAACCCTACCGCCTGAGTCGCGGCTAAAACATCGATATGCAAATCTACCTGGTGGGTGGTGCGGTGCGCGATGCGCTGCTGGGGTTGCCGGTCAAAGACCGCGACTGGGTGGTGGTGGGCGCCACGCCCGAAGCCATGCTGGCGCAGGGCTACCTGCCGGTCGGCAAAGACTTTCCGGTGTTTCTGCACCCCCATACCCACGAAGAATACGCACTGGCCCGCACCGAGCGCAAGACCGCCCCCGGCTACCACGGTTTTGCCGTCCACGCCGCCCCCGATGTCACGCTGGAAGAAGACCTGGCGCGGCGCGACCTGACGGTCAACGCCATCGCGGTACAGGCCTATCCCATCAGCTCCGGCGGCCGGTGTGAAGCCTATGAAACGCTGGACGCCGCGTATTGGGAATCGGCCGGCGTGCTGATCGACCCCTATGGCGGACGGCACGATTTGGCGAAGAAAGTGTTTCGCCACGTCACCGCCTCGTTCCGCGAAGACCCGGTGCGCATCCTGCGCCTGGCCCGCTTTGCAGCGCGCTTTGCCGACTTCACGGTGGCGCCCAAAACGCTGCAACTGATGCGTGAGATGGTCCAGGAAGGCGAAGCCGATCACCTGGTGGCAGAGCGCGTCTGGCAGGAACTGGCCCGGGGCCTGATGGCGCACACGCCCTCGCGCCTGTTTGACGTACTGCGCGACTGCGGCGCGCTGGCACGCTTGTTACCCGAGGTCAACGCCCTGTGGGGCGTGCCGCAGCGCGCCGAGTACCACCCCGAAATCGACACCGGCATTCACCTGATGATGGTGCTGGACATGAGTGCGCGTCTGAACGCATCACTGCCGGTGCGCCTGGCCTGCCTGTTTCACGACCTCGGCAAAGCCACCACGCCCGCCCATCTTTTGCCGCGCCACCTGGGCCATGAAGAGCGCAGCGCACGGCTGCTCAAAGGGGTGTGCGAACGGCTGCGCCTGCCGGTCGACTGCCGCGAATTGGCCGACGTGGTGGCGCGCGAGCACGGCAACCTGCACCGCAGTGGCGACCTGAATGCCGCCGCCCAAGTGCGCCTGCTGGAGCGCTGCGACGCGTTTCGCAAACCGCAACGTTTTGCCGAGGTGATGCTGGCCTGCGAGTGCGACGCGCGGGGCCGCTTGGGGCTAACCGAAGCGGCCTACCCGCAAAGCCCCCGGCTACTGGCCGCACTGGCGGCAGCACAGGCCGTGGATACCACCGCCATCGCCACCCACTCCATGGCGGCTGGCGCCAAAGGGCCCCAAATTGGCGAACTGATTCACATGGCCCGGATCGAGGCGGTGCGCACCAGCCAGGCGCCATTGCTTGGTATGCTTGAACCATGACCAGTTTGCTGATTGTTGAAGACGACGAATTACTCCGCGATGCCCTGAGCGCCCAACTGACGCAGGCCGGCCACAGCGTCACGTCGGCCGCCGATGGCGCGCTGGCCCAGGCGCTGCTGGAATCCACCCGCTTTGATGGCGTCATTCTGGATTTGGGCCTGCCCAAAGTCAGCGGCATGGAGGTGCTGCAATGGCTGCGACGCCGCCTGCCCGCCCTGCCGGTGCTGATCTTGACCGCACGCGACGGCGTAGAAGACCGGGTGCAAGGCCTCAACGCCGGGGCCGACGACTACCTCACCAAACCCTTCAACATGGCCGAGCTGCAAGCCCGACTCGCCGCCATGCTGCGCCGCGCCCGCCTGCCCGCGTTTGGCGGCTCGCTGGAACTGGCCGCCAACGCCCACCAGCGACTGCGGGTGGACGCCACCCAGCCACAAGCCTGGCTGGACGATGTGTCAATGGAGCTGACCCAGCGCGAGTGGGCGCTGCTGTCGCTGCTGGTGAGCCACGCGGGTCAGGTGGTGAGCCGCGAAGACGTGCTGGGCGTGTGGCAGTCCGAACCGGGCGACGGCGCGGGCTCCAATGCGCTGGAGGTGTATGTGCACCGCCTGCGCCGCAAGCTACTGGATTCCGGACTAAACATTCGCAACGTGCGCGGCCTGGGCTACCTGCTGGAATCCGCCGCCACATAATTCCATTAACGGAATGAAACCCCCTGCCCCACACCACGGCCTGTCGCTCAAGCGCTTGCTGTTGCTGTGGCTGCTGCTGCCACAACTGCTGCTGTGGCTGGTGGGCGGGGCGCTGACCTACCGCATTGCACTCAGTTATGCCGAAAAAGGCGTGGACCAATCCCTCACGCAATCGGTGCTGTCGCTGGCGCGTCAAATCAAACCGGTGGGTTCGGGCCTGCTGATCGACTTTCCCCGCGCCGCGCAGGACATCATCGAACAAGACCCGAAAGACCGGGTCAGCTACATGGTGTCCTCGCCACCGGGCAGTTTTCTGCTCGGCAATGGCAAGTTCCCCGACCCCCAGCTGAGCACACCACCGAGCCCGGGCGAGCCCCTGCTGTACAACGTGCGCCTGGACGGCAAACCGATGCGCGTGGCGCTGCTGGAAGTCAACTACGGCGAGCCCAACTCGCCCCAGCGCATGCGCGTGCAGGTGGCCAAAAGCCTGGCGGTGCAGCAGCGCATTGCCGCTGAACTGGTGACCGATATCCTGACGCCGTTGCTGGTGCTGGGCCTGTTGCTGAGTGTGCTGGTATATGGCGGCATCTCGCGCGGTCTGCGGCCCCTGAAACGGCTGCAGGCCCAACTGGGCGACCGGCGCGAACCCAGCCTGTCGGCGCTGGCGCCGATCGAGATGACCGAGGCGCCGCAAGAGGTGCACGCGCTGGCCGGTGCCGTCAACCAGCTGCTGTCTGCCGTGCGGCGCAGCCTGGGCCAGGAAAAGCGTTTTCTCAACGACGCCGCGCACCAGCTGCGCACGCCGCTGGCGGGCCTGATCAGCCAGACCGAGCTGGCGTTGACCGAAACCGACCCGCAAGCCCTGCGTGAGCGCTTGGGCAAGGTGCTGTCGGGCGCCCAGCGCAGCGCGCATCTGGTGCATCAACTGCTGTCGCTGGCGCGCAATGAGGCCGAAGTCAAACTGCAGACGCTGGATGCTGCCGCGCTGGCACGCGAGGTAGCGCGCGAATGGACGCCGCGCGCTCTGGCTGCCGGGGTGGATTTGGGCTACGAAGGCGACGAACACCTGCTGATCGAAGGTGAAAAGCTGCTGCTGCACGAGGCCCTGAGCAACCTGCTGGACAACGCCCTGCTCTACGCCGGTCCCGGTAGTGTGGTGACGTTGCGCGTCAGCCACCAGGAAGACATGGCCGTGATCGAGGTCGAAGACAACGGCCCGGGCTTGAGCCCCGCCGATCTGTTGCATGTGTTCGAGCGCTTCTGGCGTGCCAGCGCCCTGCCCGGCGGCTGTGGTTTGGGTCTGGCCATCGTGAATGAGATTACCCACCGCCATGGTGGCACCGCCACGGCGCAAACGCGCCAGCCGCAGGGCCTGCGCATCCAACTCAGTCTGCCCTTGAACAACGGATCGCCATGACCAGCCCCGACCTGTCCGATAACGCCTTGCGCAGCCTGAACACTCACCTGCGCGAACAGTCCCATCTGCTGCAAACCACCCTGACCAGCATCAGCCAGGGCATCCTCGTGTTCGACCCCAACACCCGGGTACAAACCTTCAACCCCCAGGTCTGCAGCTTGCTCGATTTGCCCGAAAGCTTTCTGGCCACACGCCCCACGCTGAAAGAGATCAACGATTTCCAGGTCGCCAGAAATGACTTTGGACCGGGCGCCATGTGGGTGGACGAGCGGGCGCGCAGTTACATCCTGGCCGGTGGCCTGGGCACGTCGCCCGCGCACTATCTGCGGGTCACCACCGACGGCCGCACGCTGGAAGTCAAGACCCAGACCCTGCCCACGGGCGGCATGGTGCGCACCTTTGCCGACGTGAGCGACTACGTGCAGGTCAAAGCCGACTTGCAGGCAAGCGAGCAGCGCTGGAAGCTGGCCCTGGAAAGCACGGGCGACGGCGTGTGGGACTGGGATATCGCCAGCGGAGAAGAGTTTTTCTCGAAACGCCTGCTGGAGATGTATGGCTACAGCGAGCACGAACTGCTGGCCAGCCCGGGCGCACTGGATGCACTCACCCACCCCGACGACGTGGCACCCATGCAGCGCGACCGCCAGGCGCATTTTGACGGCCTGACGCCCCTCTACACCAACGAACACCGCATCCGCTGCAAAAATGGCAACTTGAAATGGATTCTGACGCGGGGTATGGTGATTCGCCGGGATGAGCAAGGCCGGGCGCTGCGCATGATTGGCACCCACACCGACATCACCGAGCGCAAAACCTCGGAAGCGCTAATCTGGCACCAGGCGCATTTCGACCCTCTGACCCGCCTGCCCAACCGCAACATGCTGCGCGACCGCCTGGCGCACGAGATCAACGCCAGCCAACGCAACAGCCAGCCGTTCGCGCTGCTGTTCATTGACCTGGACCACTTCAAGGAGGTCAACGACACCTTTGGTCACGACAGTGGCGACCTGCTGCTGATTGAGGCGGCACGGCGCATCAAGGCCTGCGTGCGCGACACCGACACGGTGGCCCGCATGGGGGGCGATGAGTTCACCGTCATCCTGACCGACATGGCGGACAAAGCCCACATCGAGCACCTGCTGCAAGGCATCTTGCAGTCGCTGGCGGAGATGTTTCAACTACAGGATGAGCAGGTTTATGTGTCCGCCAGCATCGGCATCACGCGCTACCCGACGGATGCCTCGGTGATTGAGGACTTGTTCAAAAACGCCGATCAGGCCCTGTACGTGGCCAAAGGTGCGGGGCGCAACCGCCACAGCTTTTTTACTGCCACCTTGCATGAGGCGGCGCAAACCCGCGTGCGCCTCGCCAACGACCTGCGCGGCGGGCTGGCGGGTGAGCAGTTCCGGGTGGTGTACCAGCCCATCATCGAACTGGCGAGCGGTTCCATTCACAAGGCGGAAGCCCTGATCCGCTGGCAGCACCCGACCCGGGGCCTGGTCAGCCCGGCGGACTTTATCCCGATTGCCGAAGCCAGTGGCCTGGTGGTGGACATCGGCGAATGGGTGTTCCAGCAAGCGGCGCGCCAGGTGCAGCAGTGGCGCGGCTCGATTCACCCGGAGTTTCAGATCAGCGTGAACAAATCGCCGGTGCAGTTTCACCACTGCGGCAAGCTCAACGCGCCCTGGTTTGACCAGTTGCAGGCCCTGGGTTTGCCGGGCAACAGCATTGTGGTGGAGATCACCGAAGGGCTGCTACTGGACTCCAGCCTCAGCGTCGACCAGCAGTTACTGGCCCTGCGCGCAGCCGGTATCGGGGTCTCGCTGGACGACTTTGGCACCGGCTACTCGTCGCTGTCCTACCTGCAAAAGTTCAATATCGACTTCATCAAGATCGACCAGTCGTTTGTGCGCCACCTGGCACCCGCCAGCACCAACCTGGCCTTGTGCAAGGCCATCATCGTGATGGCGCATGAACTGGGTATCCAGGTGGTGGCCGAAGGCATCGAGACCGAACCGCAACGCGAGCTGCTGACCGCAGCCGGCTGCGATTACGCGCAGGGCTACCTGTTTGCCCGACCCATGTCAGCCACCGACTTTGAGGTGTTTATCGCGGCGCAGTAGGCGCGGCTGGGTCGAGCAGCCCTGTTGTTCAGAGCGTCTCGACCTCAAACCCGACAATATTGCGGCTGGCCTTGCTGAACTCCACGCCAATCAGGTGAATCGGCTCGCCGCGGTCCCGGTACTTGTCGGCGTAAGCCATGTCCTTGAGCTGCTGCAAGGCTTTGCCTTCCGGGTTGAGTTCCACCACCTTGAACTCGAACAAAAACACCTGGCCATTGAACAGCACGGTCATGTCAATGCGGCCGTGGTTGGTCGGGTCTTCGAGCTTGATGGTCAGACCCAGTGCGGCAAAGTAGCTGTAGAAAATGCTGACGTAATAGCCTTCAAAGCCACTCATCTCGTTTTTGCGGTACCAGTCGTTGGCAATGCTGGCGTAGAAAGCGTGGAACAAATTTTTCAGGCCAGCAAAGTCCTGGGCCATGAGCAGGTCATAAAGCTTGCTGATTCTTGATTCAGGCACATTCTGATTGCCGGTCAGGCTTTGCAACAGGCTGTCGTTGAGGGCGGCTTGCACTTCGAGGTTGGGGTATTTCAGCGTCAACTCCAGCCGCCCCAAAATTTGGCGACAACTGGCAATGGTCAGATAGCCGGCCTGAAACATCAGCGCCTCGACCGGGATGTTGTCCACGTCAAAGGTCGCCAGCAAAGACTCCGAAGCCACAATACGAGAGAGATCAGGCGTGAACTGCTGGCGTTTTTCCAGCAGCTTGATCAAAAAACCGGGTGTGCCGGTCTCAAACCAATGCGGGCGGATTTTTCGGGTGTCAAACAACTTCAGCAAACCAAACGGGTTATAGACCGAGGTGCCCAGCCAGTTGTAGCCGTTGTACCACTGGCGAATCAGCTCACGGTCGAGTCCGGGCAGTTCGGGGGCAAACACCGTATCTACATCGGCATCGGTGTAGCCGCAGATGTCGCTGTAGCGCTCGTCCAGGGTGATGTCGGTCAACTGGTTCAAGCCTGAGAACAGGCTGACTTTGCTGAATTTGCTGACCCCGGTCAAAAAGACAAATTTGAGATGTTCGTCCGCGCCCTTAAGCACGGCGTACAGGTTTTTAAGCCCTTCGCGCATATCAATGGCCACCGCGCTGTTATCGATTTTGTCCAGAATCGGCTTGTCGTATTCGTCAATCAGTACCACCGCGCGCTGACCGGTGCTTTGATGGGCCAATGCAATCAGTTCAGCAAACTGCCCGCTGATGCTCAGGTGTGCGCAGCGCACCTTCAACTGCTGCTGGTTATCTTGCAGAATTTCCCGAATCCGTTGGTCAAGCTCGGTACCGTTGCGCAGCACACTGCCGCCAAAGCTGATGCGAATGACTGGGTAACGCTGAGTCCAGTCCCATTGCTGCGCTGCTGCCAAACCGTCAAACAGCGCCTGATGGCCCTCAAACAACTCTTTGAGCGTGTCCAAAAACAGGCTTTTGCCAAAGCGCCTTGGACGGCTTAAAAAATAATAGCTGCCGCGATCAACCAGCGCCAGGGCATGCGGAGTTTTGTCCACGTAGTAGCAGTTTTGCTCGCGCAGCTTGGCAAAGGTCTGAATGCCAAGCGGCAGCTTGCGCCGGGGCAATGTGGGCGCAGGGCTTGGGGTGGTGAGGGTCATCGGGGCATTTTAGGAGTCCGCCCAGGTTCGAGCTTCCTGCGCTGGCGCAGGCCAGGCACCCAAAAAATCCAACGCTGCGGCGCACGAACCATCGCATGTACCGCAACCTTTTACGCGCGGCAGTCAAACCTGCAACGGCATCTGTGGAGTGCGCTGATTCGTTACCATATCGCCCACCTGCACAGGGCTGGGCTGATCGTCGATTGGGCCTGAGCGGCCCGGCCCACCCATCCACACCGACCATGCCTTTGCACATCCTGTTCATCGAAGACGAAACGCCGTTTCGCGAGGCGCTGTGCGACATCTGCAACTTGGAGGGCTTTGCCGCCAGCGGTGTCGGCTCAATCCAGAGCTTCCAGGCTTGGCGCAACACCCACCGCTGCGATGTGCTGGTGGTGGATCGCAACCTGCCCGACGGCGACGGACTACAGGCGGTGGCGCTGCACCGCGGCGACAACGATGGGCCA
>CAJAFJ010000569.1 GCA_903938955.1 uncultured beta proteobacterium
CGGTTGTCCAGTTCGCCGGTGCGGGTTGAGGGGCCTTTGCCATTGTCGAGCAGCTTGCCGGTGGCATCGTCCAGCGTTTTGGACAAAATCGCCGCCTTTTTGTTGCCGGTCTTTTGACCGATGTCTTCCAGCGACACTGCCAAAGCCAGGAACTCACCCAAGGAATCCCAGCGCAGGTGGTTTTCTTCCACCAGCTGCTTGACGTGCTTGGGGGCCGAGCCGCCCGCTCCGGTTTCAAACATGCCGCCGCCCGCCATCAAAGGCACGATCGACAGCATCTTGGCGCTGGTGCCCAGTTCCATGATCGGGAATAAATCGGTCAGGTAATCGCGCAGAATATTGCCGGTCACCGAGATCGTGTCCATGCCGCGGATGACCCGCTCCAGCGTGTAGCGCATGGCGCGCACTTGCGACATATGCTCAATGTCGAGGCCGGTGGTGTCATGGTCCTTCAGGTACAACTCGACCTTCTTGATCAGCTCGGCTTCGTGCGGACGGTACGGGTCCAGCCAGAAAATGGCCGGCATGCCGGAATTACGTGCACGGTTCACGGCCAGCTTCACCCAGTCACGGATCGGTGCATCCTTGCACTGGCAGGCGCGCCAGATGTCGCCCGCTTCAACGTTCTGCGACAGCAACACTTCGCCCGTCGCGAGGTCGGTGATGTTGGCGACGCCGTCTTCCGTAATTTCGAAGGTCTTGTCGTGCGAGCCGTATTCCTCAGCCTGCTGGGCCATCAGGCCGACATTGGGCACCGTGCCCATGGTGACGGGATCAAAATTGCCATTGGTCTTGCAGAAGTTGATCATCTCCTGGTAAATGCGGGCGAAAGTCGACTCCGGCATGACCGCCTTGGTGTCTTTCGGCTTGCCGTCTGGTCCCCACATCTTGCCGCCGATACGGATCATGGCAGGCATCGATGCATCAACGATCACATCGCTGGGCGAATGGAAGTTGGTGATGCCTTTGGCTGAATCGACCATCGCCAGCACGGGGCGGTGCTCATGGCAGGCGTGCAGGTCCTTGATGATCTCGTCGCGCTTCGATTCCGGCAGCTTGGCGATCTTGTCATAGAGGTTGGACATGCCGTTATTGACATTAACGCCCAGCTCCTCGAACAGCGCCGCGTGCTTCGCGAACGCGTCTTTATAAAAAATCCGCACGCAGTGACCGAAAACGATCGGGTGCGACACCTTCATCATCGTCGCCTTGACGTGCAGCGAGAACAGCACGCCGGTTTCGCGCGCGTCTTCCAACTGCTCTTCATAGAATTCGCACAGCGCTTTCTTGCTCATGAACATCGAGTCAATGATTTCACCATCGAGCAGCGCCAACTTCGGCTTCAGCACCACAGTCTTGCCGCTCTTGGTGAGCAGTTCCATCTTGACATCGCGCGCCTTGTCCAGCGTCAGCGATTTTTCACCGTGGTAGAAGTCTCCGTGCGTCATGTGCGCAACGTGAGTCTGCGACGCCATGCTCCACTTGCCCATCGAATGCGGATGCTTGCGCACGTTGCGCTTGACCGCCAGCGGGGCGCGACGATCCGAATTACCTTCACGCAAGACAGGGTTCACCGAGCTGCCCAAGCACTTTGAATAACGGGTCTTGATGACTTTTTCTTCATCGGTCGCAGGATTTTCCGGGAAAGTAGGAACCTTGTATCCGCGCGCTTGCAACTCTTTGATCGCGGCTGTCAATTGCGGCACAGAGGCGCTGATATTGGGCAACTTGATGATGTTGGTGTCAGGAAACTGGGTCAGACGACCGAGTTCAGCCAAGTTGTCTGGCACTTGCTGCTCAGGTGTCAGGCAGTCCGAAAACTCGGAAAGAATGCGAGCGGAGACGGACACGTCGCTCGTAACGATGTCGATGCCGGCAGGGTCGGCAAACGTGCGAATCACAGGCAAAAAGGAACAAGTGGCCAGCAGCGGCGCCTCGTCGGTAAGCGTGTAAATGATTTTAGATTTTCCGGCTGTCATTGTGATCCTCTAGCTTTGTAATGTGTTGGGTTGACCAAGCTCAATTTAATGGATATCCCTGTCGCCAACCTTAATGCGTGGCAAGAAAGTGGCAGGCAACAGCTTATCTTTTAAATGACGCCAAGTCACATTGAGACGCAATAAATTACGGAACATGCCACACTCTGTTGCCATGAAGTGGGCCGGCGTCGATTGTCGGTGTGAAGTTAATTCCATAGTTGCACGCACAATGCAAAAAGCCAACAATTAAGTTGGCTTTTTGCTAACAATACGAGTACTGTCAATTTGGTTGCGCGAGTAGGATTTGAACCTACGACCTTTGGGTTATGAGCCCAACGAGCTACCAGGCTGCTCCATCGCGCGGTATATGTTTATTCTAACCGATTACTCAGCTGCTGTTTCAACAGTAGCTTCATTAGCCACTGGTGCACGATCCACCAATTCGACCAAAGCCATAGGTGCATTGTCACCCACGCGGAAACCCATTTTCAGGATACGTGTGTAACCACCTGGACGTGCATTGAAACGTGGTCCGAGGTCATTGAACAATTTGACCACGCTGTCACGATCGCGCAGACGGTCAAAAGCCAAACGGCGATTGGCCACTGTTGCCACCTTGGCCAAAGTGATCATGGGTTCAATAACGCGACGCAACTCTTTTGCTTTTGGCAAAGTTGTCTTGATGACTTCATGCTCAATCAGAGAGTTCATCATGTTGCGAAGCATCGCCAAACGATGTGAGCTGGTGCGATTGAGTTTTCTTAATCCGTGTCCGTGACGCATGGTAATTTCCTTTTTAAATATACAAGAAGCCGTATCAGGTACTTCCGGTGGCGCCTAGCCTTGAGCGGCTAAGTTTAACGTTTTTCTAATGAGGCTGGAGGCCAGCTTTCGAGTTTCATGCCGAGAGTCAAACCTCTGGAAGCCAAAACTTCCTTGATTTCATTCAACGACTTGCGTCCCAAATTAGGCGTTTTGAGCAACTCATTTTCAGTGCGCTGAATCAGGTCACCGATGTAATAGATATTCTCAGCCTTCAAACAATTCGCAGAGCGAACAGTCAACTCAAGTTCGTCGACTGGACGCAGCAGAATCGGATCAAACTGAGTGCTACCCCGTGGTGCTGGCGCATCAAAAGCAGCGAGCTCACTACCTTCGAGCTGTGCAAATACAGCCAACTGCTCAACCAAAATTTTGGCAGAAGCACGAACCGCATCTTCAGCAGAAATAGCACCGTTGGTTTCAATATCAACCACCAGCTTGTCCAAATCGGTACGCTGCTCAACACGCGCACTTTCAACGGTGTAGCTAACACGCTTCACCGGTGAAAACGAGGCATCCAAAACGATGCGACCAATCGATTTGGTCGGCTCGTCCGCATGACGACGCATGGTACCAGGCACGTAGCCGCGACCTTTTTCAACCTTGATCTGCATATCCAGTTTGCCACCATGTGACAAATTAGCAATAACGTGATCCGGATTGATAATTTCAACGTCGTGAGGCGTTTGAATGTCGCTGGCCGTGACCACACCTTCGCCGTCTTTACGCAGGCTCAGAGTGACTTCATCACGGTTGTGCAACTTGAACACCACACCTTTGAGGTTGAGCAAAATGTTGACAACATCTTCTTGTACACCGTCAATAGACGAGTACTCATGAAGCACGCCAGCAATGGTGACTTCAGTGGCCGCAAAGCCAGGCATGGAAGACAACAGAACACGACGCAACGCATTACCCAGGGTGTGCCCATATCCACGCTCAAAAGGCTCAAGCGCAACTTTCGCACGATTGGCAGTGATCTGCTCAACGTTGATAGCCTTGGGTTTTAATAAGTTATTTTGCATGCAGACTTCCTCTCAATACCCCCGATTCGTTACACCGGTAAGGCTGATGGAGCACCTGGTAACCAAGCGCGTGGTTACCAGGAACGATTTGAAACGATTCGCTAAGTTAAAACTTAACGTGAATACAGTTCGACAATAAGAGACTCGTTGACGTCAGCAGCAAACTGATCGCGATCTGGCAGGGCTTTAAAAACGCCTTCAGTCTTCTCAATGCTCACCTCCACCCAAGCTGGCATGCCAACTTGTTGAGCCAATTGAAGCGCTTCCAGAATACGGTTCTGTTTTTTGGACTTGTCACGCACAGCAATGACATCACCCGCTTTAACCATATAGGAAGGAATGTTGACGGATTTACCGTTAACAGTCATGGCTTTGTGGGAGACCAACTGACGGGCCTCAGCACGTGTCGAACCAAAACCCATACGGTAAACAACGTTGTCAAAGCGCGACTCCAGCAGAGACAACAGGTTAGCACCCGTATTGCCTTTGCGGCGATCAGCTTCTTCGAAGTAGCGGCGGAATTGCTTTTCGAGCACACCGTACATACGCTTGACTTTTTGCTTTTCGCGCAATTGAAGACCGTAGTCAGAGGTACGAGCACCCGAGGTGCGACCATGCTGACCGGGTTTCGAATCAAATTTAGCCTTGTCGCCAATAGAACGACGAGCGCTCTTCAAGAACAAGTCTGTGCCTTCACGGCGGGATAATTTGGCCTTGGGACCGAGATAACGTGCCACTGAACTTCCTTTATGTCAACTTCCGCTAGAAAAGCGGGAGCCACTGATACAGTATCAGTGGCGGTGGGCTTTTAAAAAATTAGATACGACGACGCTTTTGAGGGC
>CAJAFJ010000570.1 GCA_903938955.1 uncultured beta proteobacterium
AGACCAAGATTGAGAGATTTGCCGCGCATTCCCGCGTGCCGGTGATCAACGGCCTGACCAACGAGTTTCATCCGTGCCAGATTCTGGCCGACATCTTTACCTACATCGAGCACCGGGGATCGATTGCGGGCAAAACCGTGGCGTGGGTTGGTGACGGCAACAACATGGCCAACACCTGGCTGCAGGCCAGTGAGATTCTGGGCTTCAAGGTGCATGTCAGCACCCCCGGCGGCTACGAGGTGGACCAGTCCATCGCCGGTCTGCGCTCGGCTGAAAGCTACCAAGTCTTCAGCGACCCAATGGCCGCCTGCGCTGGCGCCGATCTGGTGACCACCGACGTCTGGACCAGCATGGGCTACGAGGCTGAAAACGAAGTCCGCAAAGTAGCTTTCAACGACTGGTGCGTCGATTCCGAGATGATGCAAGCCGCCAAACCCGACGCCCTGTTCATGCACTGCCTGCCTGCGCACCGCGGCGAAGAAGTACAAGCCGACGTCATCGACGGCCCGCAATCCGTAGTCTGGGACGAAGCCGAAAACCGCATGCATGTGCAAAAAGCCTTGATGGAGTTTTTGCTGCTCGGCAAACTTTAAACCGTCGCACCAACCGCGGCCATGACCACTCTTTTTGACTGTCAGCAACTCGACGCGCAAGACCGCTTGCGCCCCTTGCGCGAGCACTTCAGCCTGCCTGACGGTGTGATCTATCTGGATGGCAATTCACTGGGGGTGTTGCCCAAAACCGCAGCCGCGCGCGTGGCCGAGGTCATCACCCAGGAATGGGGCCAGGATTTGATCCGGTCCTGGAACAGCGCTGGCTGGTTCAGCCTGCCGCAACGTATGGGCGACAAAATTGCCCCGTTGATTGGGGCCAACCCTGGCGAAGTGGTCGCCACCGACAGCACCTCCATCAACTTGTACAAAGTGCTCAGCGCCGCGCTGAACATCGCGGCGCAAGACGCACCGCACCGCAACATCATCGTCAGCGAGCGCAGCAACTTCCCCACCGACCTCTACATTGCCGAGGCGCTGTGCCAGGAGCGCGGCTACCAACTCAACCTGGTCGAACCCGAAGACATTGCAGCCAGTTTGACGGCTGACGTGGCCGTGCTGATGCTCACCCATGTGAACTACCGCACCGGCGCCATGCACGACATGGCGGCCGTCACGGCAGCAGCACACCAGGCCGGCGCGCTCACCGTCTGGGACCTGGCCCACAGCGCGGGGGCGGTGCCGGTGGCGTTAAACGATGCGGGCGCTGATTTTGCAATTGGCTGCGGCTATAAATACCTTAACGGCGGACCCGGCGCACCGGCTTTTGTCTGGGTCAACCCCCAACATGCCGAACGGTTCTGGCAACCGCTGGCCGGTTGGTGGGGCCACGCCACCCCGTTTGAATTCAGCCCCGACTACCGCCCTGCCCCCGGCATTGCCCGCTACCTGTGCGGCACGCAGCCGATTTTGAGCCTGGCCGCGCTGGAGTGCGGGCTGGACGTTTTTGCCGCCGCCCAAGTCCTGGGCGGCATGGCAGCGCTGCGCGCCAAATCGCTGGCGCTGACTGACTTGTTCATTAAACTGGTCGAGCAACGTTGCAGCGGCCACGGCCTGGGCTTGGCCACACCGCGGGCACATGCCCAGCGCGGCTCACAGGTCTGCCTGACGCGTGAACACGCCACCGAGGGCGCCGCCGACAACTCGGGCGCCTTCGCCATCGTGCAAGCGCTGATTGCACGCGGCGTGATTGGCGACTTTCGGGCCGGTGATGGCGCGCGGCACAAAGACATCCTGCGCTTTGGTTTCACGCCACTGTATGTGGGTTTTGAAGAGGTCTGGCACGCCGTCGAGCATTTAAAGCAGGTGCTTGACAGCGGCGAATGGCAACATGACGAGTTCAAGCAAAAGCACGCGGTGACTTGATCACGCCCCGCCGTACAACCACGGCATGTCCAGCAAGCGCTCGCCCAGCAGCTTCATGGCGGTGTCGCGGCCCCAGCGCACCGGGCCGGTAGCGTGAAAAATTTTGCCATTGCGAATGGCCCGGGCCTGCACCCGCGCATTGCGCTGCCAGCGGCTGGCGGCGTAATGCTTGAGCGCGGCGGGCACATCCAGACCACTGTGGCCCACGGCAAAGCCGAGGCAGGCGGCATCTTCAATCGCCATGCCGGCGCCT
>CAJAFJ010000571.1 GCA_903938955.1 uncultured beta proteobacterium
ATCACGGCGAAAGCGTCTTTGCTCAGCGCTTCCAGGCCAAAGGCGGCGGCCAGCTTGGCCGGTTCGGCACTCAGGAAAGCCACGTCCAGCGTTTGCGACTTCTTGTCGGCGTATTCGATTTCAAACTCGGCCAGGCTGGAGCCGCAGTCAAAACACCAGTACACGGGCTTCAAGCCGCGGTACACAAAGCCGCGTTCCACGACCTTTTTAAAGGCGCGCAGTTCTTCGGCTTCGTTCTTGAAATCCATGGTGCGGTAGGGGCGGTCCCACTCGGCCAGCACGCCCAGGCGCTTGAAGTCCACCCGTTGCAGGTCGATCTGCTCGGTGGCGAAGGCGCGGCTCTTGGCCTGCATGTCGTCGCGGGCCAGCTTGCGGCCAAACTTCTTTTCAATCGCGTTCTCGATCGGCAGACCGTGGCAATCCCAACCGGGGATGTAGGCGGCGTCCATGCCCTTGAGCTGACGCGCCTTGACGATCATGTCTTTCAGAATCTTGTTGACCGCGTGGCCCATGTGGATCTGGCCATTGGCATACGGCGGGCCGTCGTGCAGCACAAACTTGGGCGCGCCTGCGCGGGCAGCGCGCAATTTTTGGTACAGGCCCTGGTCTTCCCAGGCCTTGACCCAGCCCGGCTCGCGCTTGGGCAGGTCGCCGCGCATCGGAAACGGGGTGTCCGGCAGGTTGAGCGTGGCGCGGTAGTCGGTTTTGACGACGGATTCAGGAGCGGGCGAGGGTGTATTAGTCATGGTGGCGCTGGGTGGCAAAGTAAGTACGCGCATCGAGGCAATCCTGTTTGATGCCGGCGGTCAGGGCGTCAAGCGAGTCGTACTTCAGCTCGTCGTGCAGTTTGTGGAGGAGTTCTACGCGAATAATTTTACCGTAGGCACCTTCAGCGCCCAGGCTGTCGGGCCAGTCCAGGCAATGGGTTTCCAGCAGCACACGGCCGCCGTTGACATCTTTCGGGTCCAGCGACGGGCGAATGCCCATGTTGGCGACCCCCGTTAGCGGGGTGGGTGTCAGCCCATGCACCAGCACGGCAAAGATGCCGCTGGCGGCGGGCTTCCAGTGCGCAAAGCGCAGATTCAGGGTTCTGAAGCCCAGCTCACGTCCCAGTTTGCGGCCATGCACCACATGGCCGGAGACGCGGTAGGGCCGTCCCAGCAAGCGGGTGGCGTCGTCCATGCGGCCTTCAGACAGGGCATCGCGCACGGCCGAACTCGACACGCGCAGACGGTGCACCTCGTAACTGTTCATGCGCGCCACATCGAAGCCCTGCGCCACGCCCGCCAGGTCGAGCAAGGTGTAGTCGCCCGCGCGCTTGGCGCCAAAACGAAAATCATCGCCCACCAAAATATATTTGGCGCCCAGCCCCTGCACCAGCACATCGTCGATAAAGGCTTTGGGCGAGAGGGAAGCCAGCCGGGCATCAAAAGGCAGCACCACGGTTTGGTCCACGCCGCACTGGGCCAGGTCGATCAGCTTGTCGCGCAGGGTGCCAATGCGCGCCGGGGCCAGTTCGGGCTGGCGCGTGACGGCAGCGAAGTAATCGCGCGGGTGTGGCTCGAAGGTCAGGGCGCAACTGGGCACGCCGCGCTGCTGGGCCTCGGCGCGCAGCAAGGCCAGCATCGCCTGATGGCCCCGGTGGACGCCGTCGAAGTTGCCGATGGTCAGCGCGCAGGCGCGGGCGACGTCGGGGTGGTTGAAGCCGCGAAAAACCTTCATGGGGTGAGCATCTTATTAAGTGTCATGGAAACAAGTTATATTGTCTCTTAGCCAGCGAACCTGCACTTGACAGACGACCCAAGCCACTCGGACGGTCTTTGCAAGCGCCACGGTCTGCGGCCTCGCGATGACGAATAGTTGATATTTGTTCAGGAGGTATGTTTTGAAGGTTTTGAAACTCTCGGCCCAAGGGCTGCCCCAATCGTGGATTTCGCTGGAGCAAGCGGTGATTCATTACGCCGCTGAAGATGTCCGCTGGGAGATGGGCGCGCAGGTGGCGGTGTTTCGCGGCGGGCACAACGCGCTGACCGGTCAACAGTCGATCATCACGGTCAACAGCATCATTGGCACGCGGGGCGTGCCCAATATCAACCCTTTCGACCTCAAACCGGGCCTCACCAACAGCAAGCTGTTTGCGCGCGACCGTAATATTTGCGCTTATTGCGGGCACCACTTTGCCGAGCATGACCTGACGCGTGAACATATCATCCCTTTTGCCCAGAAGGGCGTCGACATCTGGATGAATGTGGTGACATCTTGTAAGCCTTGTAACCACCGCAAGAGCTACCGCACGCCCGAGCAGGCGGGCATGCCGCTGCTGTATGCGCCTTATGTGCCCAGCCTGTGGGAGGATTTCATTCTGCGCAACCGCCGCATTCTGGCGGATCAGATGGAATTCTTGATGGCGCATGTACCCAAATCATCCCGTTTGATGGCTTGAGGCCGGGGCGGCCTTCACCGGTTGTGGCGCGGGCACGTCGTACACTTTCCCTGAACTGATTTCAGGGATGAACATAATGAACAATCGATTAGTCGCACGCTATGCAGCGTTGCTGGCCCTGCTGTTGGGCACCGCCTTCTTTCCTTTGGCGTCCCCTGCAGCACCGAAAAACACCAGCGCCACGCAAGCCCCCGTGTTGGTGCCGCCGGGGCTGATGCTGGCCAAGAACTGGTCCGCTGGGCAAGACCCCCTGGGCTACCTCGTCAGTGAAAAACTCGATGGTGTGCGCGCCTTTTGGGATGGCCGCACGCTGCGTTTTCGCAGTGGCCGGCAGATTGCCGCCCCCAAGTGGTTTACCGACGCCCTGCCTTCCACGCCGCTGGATGGGGAGCTGTGGCTGGGGCGACAAAACTTTGACCGACTCTCCAGCATCGTTCGCCGCCAAGTGCCGGTGGATGCCGAGTGGCATACGGTGCGCTACATGATTTTTGATTTGCCACGTCAACCCGGCCGGTTTGACGAACGCGCCTTGCGCATTGGCGCGGTACTTGAAACGGCAGCGGTGTCGTGGTTGCAGGCGGTAGAGCAACTCCGTGTGCCAGACCGCGAAACGCTGCAACTCAAACTGCAGGACCTGGCTGACGATGGCGGTGAAGGCCTGGTGCTGCACCGTGCTGATGCCGAGTGGAAGCCGGGGCGCAGTGAGGCCGTGCGCAAATTAAAACCCCAGCCCGATGAGGATGCCAAAGTGGTGGCTTACCAAGCTGGCAAGGGCCGGCTCAAGGGCCGCATGGGCGCGTTGGTGCTGGAAATGGCCAACGGGCAGCGCTTTGCCTTAGGCACCGGCTTTACCGATGCCCAGCGCGCCACCCCACCGCAACTGGGGTCACTGGTGACTTACCGCTACAACGAACACACGCCAACGGGCGTGCCGCGCTTTGCGAGTTTTTTGCGGGTGCGCGAACTGGAGTAAGGCGCTGGGTTAGCCTTGCTCTGGTGGCGATACGCCTAATTCGGTGCACAGTTTTTGCACCGTCTCACGCAATTGCTGCACCTCTGTTTCGAGCCGTTCTAGGCGCTCTGAGGTGTTGCTGGAGGCGCCATCACCGGCGCGGCTGACCCCGGTTTGCGTCGCGTCGACCGGGCCGCACAGCAAGTGCGCCCAGCGTTGCTCGCGGGCGCCCGGTGCGCGCGCCATTTTGACGACCAGTGGGCCGCCTTTTTCGGCTGAGCGGTCTTGCAACTCTTCCAGAAAGCCTTCGACCGAGGAAATATCGGCAAACTTGTACCAGCGCTCGGTGTTCAGGCGCAACTCACCGGCGGTTTGCGGGCCGCGCAACATCAACAAGCCCAGCAGCACGGCCGCTTGCTCAAACACGCCGATGCCGCGCTGAAAGTTGTGTTCATAGCGCGTGGTGCGGCTGCCGCTGGTTTCGCGCACCAGGCCGAGGGATTTCAGGTTGTCCAGCGCGGTGGCGATTTGCGCCTCGTTCAGTTCCATCAGCGGGTCGCGGGTGGTTTTCTGGTTGCAGCCGACCAGCAGGGTGTTCAGGGTGTGCGGGTAGCTGTCGGGCACGGTGCGCGCCTTCTCCATCAAGGTGCCGAGGATGCGCGCTTCAATCAGGGTCAGGGTGGGTGAGGGGGTGGGGACGGGGGTGGGGACGGGGGTCATGGGGCGGTGCTCAGAGTGATAATTAGGGTCAACCTATGAAAAACATCGTTATTTTGATCTCAGGCGGCGGCTCCAACATGGCCGCCATCGTAAAAACTGCCAAGCGCGAAGGCTGGGGCGACAAATTTGGCGCCAAAGTGGCAGCCGTGATCAGCAACAAGGCGTCGGCCGGGGGGCTGGTTTTTGCGCAAGAACACGGCATTGCCACCGCGGTGCTGGACCATAAAACCTTTGTCACGCGCGAGGCGTTTGATGCCGCTTTGGCCGACCTGATTGACCGTTTTGATACCCCGGGCCAACCCGTGCTGGTGGTGCTGGCGGGCTTCATGCGCATTCTGACGCCGGGCTTTGTGGCCCGCTTCCAGGGGCGCTTGCTCAACATTCATCCGTCGTTGCTGCCTGCCTTTACCGGTTTGCACACGCATCAGCGGGCGTTGGATGCCGGCTGCAAATTTGCCGGGGTCACCGTGCACCAGGTCACCGCTGATCTGGACCACGGCCCAATCCTGGCGCAAGCCGTGGTGCCGGTGCTGCCCGGTGATACCGCCGATGACCTGGCGGCGCGGGTGCTGACGCAGGAACACCTTATTTACCCGCAGGCGATTGCGGCGCTGCTGCAGCCCTAGTCTGGGGCAGGCCCGCCGGGTCTGGGCTCAGGTGGATGCGGTGAGCAGCATGCCCCGTTGCTCGATGAACGCCACGACCTCGGCCAAGCCGGCCTGGGTTTTCAAGTTGGTCATGACAAACGGTTTGAGCCCTTTGGCCGTGGTGCGCATGCGGGTGGTGTCGGCTTCCATCACCGCCAGATTGGCGCCCACGTAAGGTGCCAGGTCGGTTTTGTTGATGACAAACAAGTCGCTCTTGGTGATGCCGGGGCCGCCTTTGCGCGGAATTTTTTCGCCAGCTGCCACGTCGATCACGTAGATCGTCAGGTCGCTCAGTTCGGGGCTGAAGGTGGCGGCCAGGTTGTCGCCGCCGCTTTCAATAAACACAATATCGGCGTTGGGGAAGTCCACCAGCATGCGGTCGATGGCTTCCAGGTTGATCGATGCATCTTCACGGATGGCCGTGTGCGGGCAGCCACCGGTCTCGACGCCCATGATGCGCTCTGCGGGCAAGGCGCCGCTGACGGTCAGGATGCGCTGGTCTTCTTTGGTGTAGATGTCGTTGGTGATGGCGACCAAATCATATTGCTCGCGCATGCTTTTGCAGAGCATTTCCAGCAGCGTGGTTTTGCCCGAGCCGACCGGGCCGCCGATGCCCACGCGCAGGGGAGGCAGTTTTTTGGTGCGATTTTTGATGTGGTGCAGTGAAGACATGACGGTTGCTTTCAGGATCTAAAAAGGCGTGAATATTGAACTTCGTGCTGGGCACTCAGAATCGCCAGCATGGGAGAAAAAGCCTGGCGCTCGTGGTCGGCCAGCGCCAGGGCGTGGGTCACGGCAGCGGGTATGTCGGCGGTGAGCGCCGAGAGAATGCGCTGCCCGGCGCTCTGGCCCAGCGGCACCGACTTGATGGCGGCTTGCACCATGTTTTCAGACCAGCCAAAAGCGTAGGTCATCAGGCAGTCACGCAACGAGGCCTGGGTCGCGGAGGCCGCCAGCGCGAAGGCCACGGGGTACGTGGCTTGTCCGGCGGCGAGTGCCTCGATCTGTTCAGCGCGCGCGGTGGTGTGGTTGCGCAGCCACTCCAGCAAGGAGCGACCCATTTGCTCGGCCTGGGCGCGCAGTTCGCTGCTTTCGCGGGTGTGCAGCACCCAGGCATTGAGCCGGGTAATTTCAGCCGTGTTGTCGCGTTGCCAGGCCGGTATCGCCTGGGCCAGCACCGCCAGATCGCTGCGGGCTAGGCTCAGGTGGAGTTGGTCCAGCAGCCACGCTTTGGCATCAGATTCAGTCGCGACGCGCCCACTGTCAACGGCGGCCTCAAAACATTCCGAGTAGGCAAAGCCGCCAATCGGCAGGGCCGGTGAGGCCAGCCACATCAGTTGCAGCAAACTGGTGTCGCTGCCTGACGTAGGCGCTTTGTCGTGCATCAATGCCCGTGTCCGTGATTGCAACCTGGCCCATGAACGTGCGGCGCTGCGGCCACGACGGGAATGCGGATGGACTTGGGCGCCGCAGGGGCATGCGTGTGTCCATGATCGTGTTCGCTGGCGGGCATCGGCACATGGGTCGCGTGATGGCTGTGGCCGGTGTTGGCGTAAGCGCCGCCTTCCGGCTCAAACGCCTCAGTCGCCTCGCGCACCGTCAAATGCATGGCGCGCAGCATGTCGGCCAGCACATGGTCGGGCTCAATTTTCAAGTGATCGGGGGTGAGTTCGATTGGCACATGGCGGTTGCCCAGGTGGTAGGCGGCGCGGGTCAGATCAAACGGGCTGCCGTGCGTGGTGCAGGCGGTGATCACCAGCACCGCCTGCGGCGCGGCGATCACCCGGATCAGTGAGCCGTCTTCCGCCACCAACACATCGCCCCCGCGCACCAGCGTGCCACGGGGCAAGAAGACCCCAAGTGGACGGCCCTGTGAATCGGTGGCGTCAAAGCGGCTCTTTTGGCGTACGTCCCAGTCCAGTTCGACGGTGTCGGCACGTTTGAGCAGCACCGGCGCTAAGCCGGCGCCTTGGGGCATGAGTTTATTGAGGGTCAGCATGGCTTGTATTTGGGGTGGCGTCAGATTAATATAACAACCGTTATAACTTATCGGAGATTGTCATGAGTGCGTTGAAACTGTCCCAAATTGGTAATTCGGTCGGCGTCATTTTGCCCAAGGAAGTTTTGGCCCGTTTGAAACTGGTCAAGGGCGACACCCTGTTTTTGACTGAGGCCGCCAATGGTATTACCTTGACGCCTTACGATCCAGAATTGGAAGAGCAACTCAAACTCGGGCGCGAATTCATGCATGACTACCGTGACACTTTTCATCAGCTTGCCAAATGAGCGCCTGGAAGTGGATCAATCGGCAGGTCTTGTTGCTGCTGCATGACGAAAGCTTGGCAGAGCATGGCGGTGCATCCGGTTTGCGTGACGAAGGGTTGCTTGATTCTGCCTTGGGTCGCCCTCAGAACTTGGCCCTTTACGGTGAACCCGATCTGGCTAGCCTTGCGGCCTCTTATGGTTTTGGCCTGGCGAAGAACCATGCTTTTGTGGACGGCAATAAACGCGCTGCTTTTTTGGCTGTGGGTATGTTTTTGGCGGTGAATGGTTACCGGCTTCATGCGACGCAGGTGGATGCCACACTGACCGTACTTGCCGTGGCGGCTGGCGAAATGGACGAGCTTGCTTTTGCCGAGTGGATACGGGCACACATCAAGCCGCGATAGACGCAAGCTTCGGTCATTTATCACATCATTGCTCAAAATAAAAAATAGCGTTGCGACATTGGCAAGCTTACCGCCGCTTCACACGTCAGCAACTGGCCATCGGCGCGCACGCTGTAGGTCTGGGCGTCAATTTCCATTTTGGGCAAATACGCGTTGTGAATCATGTGCTGCTTGCGGATACCCCGGATATTCCTGACGGCGCTCACATTTTTTGTCAGACCAAAGCGCTCCTTGATGCCCGCGTTTTGTCCCGCCTGGGACACAAAGGTGATGGAGCCTCTGGCCAGCGCGCCGCCATAAGCGCCAAACATCGGGCGGTAATGCACTGGCTGCGGGGTCGGAATGCTGGCATTGGGATCGCCCATGGCGGCCATGGCGATGAAGCCGCCTTTCAGTATCAGCGCCGGTTTCACGCCGAAAAACGCCGGTTTCCACACCACCAGATCCGCCCATTTACCGACCTCGATGCTGCCGACCTCGTGGCTGATGCCGTGGGCAAGCGCCGGGTTGATGGTGTATTTTGCGACGTAGCGTTTGGCGCGGAAGTTGTCGTTGCGCTGCAGCGACTCCACCGGCTCCGTGGAAGCG
>CAJAFJ010000572.1 GCA_903938955.1 uncultured beta proteobacterium
TAAACATTAAACAGCGAACAGCAAATACCGAATTTATCAAGTCGGACCAGCCAAACTTGGTGGTCAATTATCGACCTTCAGCCCCTTAAATGGCTAACGGCGGAACGGACCTTGTCTTTATTTCGGCAACATTTGCTGACAATTAAATGGAATTTCTGGAAATTTTGTTTCCACTAACCCGATGTATCAAATTTAAGCTGCCTCAGGGTCATGAGATCAGGCGATAAGGCGGCGAAACCCCCCGCATTTACCGCGAAAGCAGTAACCGGCCCGGGCTGCCGCCACGGGCCTGATCAGCCCAAGACGGGGATCAAACCTTAAGACTGGCCACGCTCAGGGGCGGGTTGAGCTTGCGCCGGCGTCCACTCATCCGCGCGGCGTTGCGCCTCGCGGATCACGTCGGCGGCCAGGCTAGCTTCAGACCGGAGACGGTTTTTTTCGGCGGCCGAGTCGCCGCCCCGGCTGGCGATCACAAACCACTTGTGGGCCTCGACCGGGTCCAGCGCCACGCCCTCGCCGGTGGCATACATCAGCCCCAACCGGGCCTGAGCGCTTGGAACGCCTTGTGCCGCCGCCTTGATCAGCCAGGAAAAGGCCAGTGCCAGGTTTTTTTCAACGCCCTGCCCCTTGCCGTACATCAGCGCCAGGTTGTATTGCGCCTCCGGGTCGCCCTGCCCGGCTGCCCTGGCCCACCACATCACGGCCTGCTCGATATTCTCAATGCGTGCAAACAAGACCCCCAAGCTCGCCTGAGCGGGCGCAAAGCCGGCATCTGCCGCTTTTTGGCACCACACAAAGCCCAGCTTGAGGTCTTTCTTCAGGCCACCGCCACCACTGACATATAAGGAACTCAAATTCCACTGCGCCTTGGCGTCGCCCTGCTCGGCAGCTTTCTGAAACCAGAAAAACGCCTGTCGAACATCTTTGGCAGACCCTTTTCCGCTCAAGAAAAGACCAGCCAGCGCGCACTGTGCCTGCGCATGCCCTTGGTTGGCCGCTTGCAGATAACCGTGGAATTCTCTTTGCCGGTCCAACGCCACGCCCTTTCCAGCGCCATATTGCTGCGCCAGTAAAAACTGCGCCTGCGCGACGCCGTGTTCTGCCGCCCGCTCAAAACAGGCGGCCGCCAGATGCCCCAGGTCGCCACTGAAAAGTTTGCCCAGCGTCATCAAGGCGCGCGCATCGCCCCCTTCGCCCGCCTGGGTGTAACAGGACAGGCCTTTAAAAAAGTCCTGTGCCACGCCCTGCCCGGACGAGTAACAACGGCCCAGCGCAAATTGCGCTTCCAGGTTGCCCTGCTGCGCCGCCTTGTGGTACCAGCCCAGCGCGGCTGGATCCTGTGCGTTTTCAAAGACTTTGGCCACCGCCAGCTGCGCCCGGACATCGCCTTGCTGCGCGGCCACCAGGTACCAGTCGCAGGCCTGCTGCGCATCCTGCTGAACCTCAATGCCCAGGTCGTACATCAGCCCCAAGTGATAGCGGGCATCGGCATCGCCCAACTCGGCCGCCCGGGACCAGCGCTCGGCGTCCAGCCGACGCTCGGCCGAACCCGACTTGCGACGCCCGCCCCCCCCCTTGGCTCGGCCCTGGCCTTTGGCATCCAGGAATTCCATGGCCACCTGCGCGGCGGCAAAACTTTGGCGGGCAGCCTTGCGGTACCAGATCAGCGCCTGCGCCACATCTTGCGCCACGCCCTGACCATTGGCATACAACCCCGCCAACGCGGTCTGCGCCGCCGCCCAACCCTGTTCAGCCGATTTTTGATACCAATAAAACGCCTCGGCATCATTGCGTTCAACACCCTGACCCGCCGCCAACGCATTGCCGACCACGAACTGCGCCTCGGCCAAGCCCAGTTCGGCCGCCTGGACAGACAGCGCGTGCGCCACCGCCTGATGCGGTGCCGCGTACAAGCGCCCCAACTTGAACAAGGCTTTTGAATGCCCCTGGTCCGCCGCCTTTTGGTACCAGCGCAGCGCCTGGTGCTCATCTTGCTCGATGCCGACGCCACTGGCATAGCGGGTTGCCAGCAGATACTGGGCGGCGGCCAGACCCCGGTCCGCCGCCTGGCGAATCCAGACCAGCGCCTGCTCAAGGTCGCGCCCAACACCAACACCATTGGCATACATCAGGCCCAATTCGTATTGGGACTCCCGCACACCAAGCCGGGCAGATTTCAAGGCACTGTTAAAGGCCCGTTTGTGGGTGGAACTAACAGCGTCAGCCATGCAGCCCCTTAGAAAATGAATCGTCAGCCATGACGGCTATTTTAGAGAACGGGCTCGCCCCCACCCAGCGCCTTGTACAACTGGGCGGTAGCCTCCAACTGGGCGCGGCGCACCTGGGCTCCCATCTGCTGCGCCGACAAAAGCTCACGCTCCCCGGCCAGCACCTCCAGATAACTGACCATGCCCGCGTCATAACGTCCCTGGGAAATCTGGAGCCGCCGGGCCTGCACCTTGGTGTTTTCATTGACCGCACGTATCTGCCGGGCAAGCGAGGCGCGCGAGGACAGCAGATCGGCGACCTCACGAAAGGCCTGCTGGATGGTTTTTTCATATTCAGCGACCGCAATCACTTTTCTGGCTTCTGCCACATCCACGCCGGCTGCGATCCGCCCACCATCAAAGATCGGCAAGGAAATCACCGGCTGAAAAGACCAGGCGCCACCGGTGAACAAGCCCAACAAGCCCTGACTTGCCGCGCCCAGGCTGGCCGTGAGCAATATTTTGGGCAGAAAAGCTGCCCGCGCAGCGCCAATATTGGCGTGTGCCGCCAGCAGACGCTGCTCTGAGGCCATCACGTCAGGGCGCGTCAGCAATACTTCGGCGGGCAAACCCGTGGCCAAATCGCTGTCAAGATCCTGCGCATCCAAAGAACCGCTCAGCGGCAGGGCCACCGGGGCGTTGCCCATCAAAAAATTCAGCCGGTTGGCCGCCACATTGCGTTGATGTTCCAGGTTGTCGTGACTGGCGCGCGAGGACTCAAGCAAGCCCCTGGCCTGCTGAAACTCGAAATCGTTGGTGCCGCCCAAATCGCGCCCCTTGGTGATCAGCGCCAGCGACTGTGTGTGCAAATCAACCGTTGACCGGGCCATCACGATCAGCTCGTTCATCTGCAACAAGGCGAAATATGAACTGGCCACATCGGCCACCAAGGAGATGTACACAGCACGCCGCGACTCCTCGGTCGCCAGGTAGCTGACACGGGCGGCCTCCGTCAAACCGGCAATCCGTCCCCAAAAGTCGAGTTCAAATGAGACCGCAGCCAAGGACAGGTCATAACGTTGAGTGGTGACAGGCGTCCCGGCGCCACTGATATCAGCCGGCGTACGCGACAAATCACCCTGCCCCAAAAGGCTGATGGACGGACCCAGGTCCGCTTTGGCGATGCCGTATTGCGCACGCGCCTCTTGCACGCGGGCGGCTGCAATGCGCAAGTCGCGGTTGTTATCCAGGGCAGCCGCGATCAGCATTTGCAGTTGCGGGTCACTAAAGTAACTGCGCCAGTGAATTTTGGTGGCCGCGCGCTGAGTTGGAGCCGTCTTGGCGGCAAGAGCCTCTCCGGGCCAAGCCGCCGGCACTGGTGGCACTGGGCGCTGAAATTCTGACATCGGCGAGCAAGCGCTCAGCAACCAGGCAGCCAGGAGAAGTAATGTTCTGTACATGATGCGAAGCGAGCCCAGACCTTGAAGACAACAGCGTCAAGTGGCGAGTTTAGAGACTCCACCTCACGCTGCAGAATCGCCCAACATGAAAAATAACAAGGGAATTGATGGCCAACCCTGCGCGCCTGGGACTGGCCACTCTGGTGAACAGGCCGCTAGTGCAGAAACTGGTGCTGACCGTCAAAACTTTGTTCGCAGTGAGCCAGCCAAGGCTCGGCCAGGTAGCGAATCTGGGCATCATTTTGCAGAATGCGCTGCATGATGCGGGTTTTCTCCGTGCGTTGCTCTGGCAGCAGCACTTCGCTCCGGGCACGCACACGAAGTTGCTCAATCAGCACGGCACAGGCACCTTCAAAGCGCACCACCTGGTCCCAATCTTCATCACGGGCAGCGTTCAGCATTTGGCTGCTGCTGTCTTCGATGGCTTTGTAATAGTCAATGAGCATTTGTGACATTTTCAGCTCCTCACGCCAAGTAATTCGGTGCAGCGATCTGGCTACGAATCTGGCCCCAGCCATCGGCCACGGGCTGTATCAGACTGATCACCTCATCCACCATGGCGACATCATTGCGCAGGTTGGCTTCTGTGATTTTGAAGATACAGAAATCGTACAAGCTGAGCAGGGTTGCAGCAACTTCACCGCCGCGCTCAACATCCAGACTGGCCTTGAGACCTTCTTCAAGGATGCGGACCACACGTCCGATCGAGCGCCCTTTGGCGGCGAAGTCACCCTTTAACATGGCGCCCCTGGCGGCCGTCAGAGACTGCAAAACGCCATCAAACAAGAGGCTCACCAACTGGTGAGGACTGGCCTCGGAAACGGACGTTTCGAGACCAACGGTTTTGTAGGTATTTGCTGAACGCATACTGACTGGTGTAAACATTTTGACTAACTCCTTATGTACCTTATGCTTTCTATATCGGCAAACGTACGGAGAAATCAACCTTTTATGACGTAGATTTATTCCATTGCGCGAGTTGCGCGTTGACATAAGAGCTCAGACCCGTCAGCGTAGACATTTGGGCGTCCAGTGCCGTGTATTGGCGCAACAACTGGACCTCAACCCGAGCGGCCCGGTCCGTGATCCGGTCCTGGTCTTTCAAGTTTCGATCGATCGAGCTTTGCAAGGCCGCCGACTTGTTGGTCACCCGACCGTCAAACGTGAGCAGGGCGTGCGTGAAATTCTTCACCTTCAGACCAAAGCCGTCGGTCGCATGGTTCAGGGGCGTACTGGCGGTAAACAAATTGGTCAAATTGGCCATATCCTGCTTGGCGCTCGTGAGTTTGGCCGTATTGATCTTCAGGGACCCATCCGTTTGCCGCTCAAGCCCGATATCAGATAGATGAGTGAAGGTGGGCTTGGTCCCCGCGCCACTGGACCCCAACATCGCCCGGAGCGCGTTTTGCAAGCCGGTCGTGGCGGAGTCGCCCTGCAAGACGCCACCCACTTTGGCTGCGGCCGAGTACTTGGTCGCATCGGCCAGTGTTTTGTTCAGTGCGTTGTAGGCGTCAACAAAACTTTGGATATTTTTATCCACCACCTCCAGATCCGGCTCGACGGTGATTTCCACGGGTGCCGTGGTTACCTGCGTGAGCTGCAGCGTAACACCGGCGGTCACGTTCGCCATCGTATTGGAGGCCGACTTGACGGACACGCCATTGATTTTGACTTTTGCGTCCAGCGGCGACTGGCCGACAAACGCGGCGCTGTCCGGGTTGGTGAAGCCCAGGGCCGCCAGCCCCGCATCGGCCGGGGTATCCAGCCGAAAACCAGCATCGGCGCCGGTGGTATTGGAGCGAATCACCAGACGCTCATTGGCGCCATCCTTCAAGACACTGGCCGTGACGCCCGCATTGGCGGCATTGATCTTGGTTTTGATGTCAGTGAGGGTGTCGGTGGCCACGATGGAGACCGAGGCCGTGGTGCCATTGGCCGTGAACACAGGTCCGGCTACGGGACTCGTGGTCGGCTCGGACCAGCTCCCCAGTTCCAGCTGCAAGGTACCAACCGCCCCCACGGCCGTGCTCGCCACGGACAGGGACGCCGCTGACTGCGTGCGCGCAAGCTGTGACACTTCAACCGACATGGTGGTGGCCACGGCCGAACTGCTGGCCGTGACGCCCACCGCCGTGGCGTTGGAAGATGCGGCCTTTTGCGTGTTCCAGCCACTGGCGCCGGCCAGCAGGGTGGCCGCCGTCTCCAACGTGGCGACCTGCGATTTCACCGTGCCGTACAAGCTGAGTTGCGCTTTAAAGGTCGAGGCTTTGGTCTGAAGCGCGGTCAGGGGTTGCTTTTCGATGGCCACCAGCTGCGACACGATGCTCTTGACATCAAGCCCGCTGCCCACCCCCGTTGATGAGATTGTTGCCATGATTTACCCCCGAAATAGTTAATCCAAACCAAAAACCACAAATCGCCAAACGACTAAACGGGCCCAGGGCCCGTTGTCGTCAGCAAAGTTTAGCCATGTTTACCGCAACAGGGCCAGCACACCTTGTGGTGCCTGGTTGGCCTGCGCCACCATGGCGGTGCCCGCTTGTTGCAAGACTTGCGAGCGGGACAGGTTGGCGGTCTCCATGGCGTAGTCGGCATCCATGATGCGTCCGCGAGCCGCCGCCGAGTTCTCAGCCCCCACCCGCAAATTCGAAATCACGGTGTCAAAACGGTTCTGGGCAGCACCCCAGGTGGCACGCTCGGTGGTCACGGAGTCAATATCGATGTCCAAAGCGGTAATCGCGCTACCCGCACTGGCTGCATCGGTGAAAACAGTCGCCGTGAAACTGACTGCCGTCCCCGTCACGGTGATCGTGTCGTTGGCCGCCACGGCATTGGCGCCGACCTGGAAGTCAAACGTGGCGCCGCCGAGAACGTCTTTGCTGTTGAATTTGGTGGCTGCGACCACTCGGGTGTTCTCATTAGCCAGTGCGGTGAACTCTTGGCCCAGCGCAGTGATGTCGCTGGAGCTGTTGGTGCCGTTGGCCGCCTGCACCGCCAACTCACGCATGCGCTGCAGGTTGTTGGAGATGGCACCCAGTGCGCCCTCAGCCGTTGCCGCCAGCGAGATGGCGTCATTGGCGTTGCGGATGGCAACGTTCATGCCACGGGTCTGGGCATTCATGCGCTCGGCAATCGCCAGGCCAGCGGCGTCGTCTTTGGCGCCATTGACACGTAAACCGGAAGAGAGGCGACTCATGGAAGTCGCCAGGGAGTTCGCCGTGCCAGCCAGATTACGTTGGGCATTAAGCGAATTGATGTTGGTGTTAATGGATGACATTTGAAGCTCCTTTTAAGCTGAAAAGCTGAATAAATCCGGCATTGCTGCCAATCTCAACGCCAGCCCTGAGGCTGACCGCTATGACCGGAGCACTACGAGGCACCTACCGGACGACGAGCTCTTCATTGAACCCGTTGTAGTTCTTTTCGGACAGCCTGCCGCAAAACTTAAGTGGGTATTTGAAATTTGATTGAACAGACCCACGATTTCTGTCAATTTGCCCACATTCATCCCAAAAACCAACAAAACCCAGTTCCAAAGGCAAGAACTGGCGGTGTTTTGCTCCGTTCATCAAGCTTACGACTTGGTGCACCTTCAGCACAATTTACCCACTGCCAACCAAGTCAGCGACGTGCTGGCGATTATCGGCAGAAATGCCGGATTTATTTTGCTTATAGGAGCCTTCCATGTCGTCGATCAACACCAACATCAATTCGCTTAATGCCCAGCGCAATCTGGCCAGCACCGCGAACTCGCTGGCTACTTCCATGAATCGGCTTTCGTCGGGCTTGCGCGTCAACAGCGCAAAAGACGACGCCGCCGGCCTGGCGATTGCCGAGCGCATGAATGCCCAGACCCGTGGCATGAATGTCGCCATCCGCAACGCCAATGACGCCATCTCGCTGGCGCAAACAGCAGAGGGCGCACTGGGCGCCATCTCCAACAACTTGCAGCGCATGCGTGAGTTGGCGGTGCAGGCGGCCAACGGCACCAACAGCGTCAGCGACGTGGCCTCGCTCGAAGCAGAGTTCGCACTGCTCGCCGATGAAAACACCCGCGTTGCTGCGGCGACTACGTTCAATAACAAGCCCATCATTGCCAACGCCACGTTTGACTTCCAGATCGGCGCCAATGCCGTGGCGGCCAATGACACCATCTCTGTGACGGCCACCAGCTACACGGGCACGGCCACCACACTGGGCGCCACCAACTTGAGCGCACAAAGTGCCATTGCCGCGTTAGACGCCGATATCGATCAAGTGACGTCGGCGCGTGCCACCTGGGGCGCCTCGCAGAACCGGTTTGAGAGCGTGATCTCGAATTTGCGCGTGTCGGCTGAAAATTCGGCCGCCGCCCGCGGGCGCATCATGGATGCTGACTACGCGCAGGAAACGTCCAACCTGTCCCGCTCGCAAGTCCTGCAGCAAGCCGGCACCGCCATGGTGGCGCAGGCCAACCAGTTGCCGCAAAGCGTGCTGTCCTTGCTGCGGCAGTAAAGTGTTACGCCGCAACGGCCAACACTGATTTTTCGAGCAACGCACATGTCCAAACAACACCGGCGACCTTCTTCGAGCAAAAAACCAAGTCAAGCAGAGATCAACACGCTCACGCAGCTCTTTTCGTTGCCAAACGATGGGGCTACGGAGTTGTTGGCGCTTTCTTTGACCCTCCGCTACCCTGGCCACGGATTTGCCTGGAAAGTGCTGGGCGCCCTGTACGAAAAAAAAGGCCGCTACGAAGAATCCCTGCTCGCCACCCGCAAGGCCATTGCCCTGCTGCCCGGCGATGCCTCCTCGCATAACAACCTGGGCACCGCACTTTATAAACTGAACCGGCCGCAAGAGGCGGAAGCAAGCCTCAGGAATGCGCTGGCACTGGTCCCCAATTACCCCAAAGCGCTGAACAACTTGGGTGGCGTGCTGTTTTCCATGAGAAGGGTGGCTGAAGCCAACCAGTTTTTTCACCGTGCGGTGAAAGAAGACGCCTCACATCAAAAGCACCTGAATGCTTATTCCAACCTGCTTTTCAGCCTGTGCCACGACGTCTCCATGGAACCCCAGCAACTGTTTGACGAGCACCTCGCCTTTGGTGAACAGTTTGAAGCCCCGTTGCGGGCCAGCTGGCAAGCCCATTCCAATTCAAAAGACCCCGCGCGCGTGCTGCACGTCGGCTTCGTCTCGGGCGA
>CAJAFJ010000573.1 GCA_903938955.1 uncultured beta proteobacterium
CGCAGGGCGTCGATGTCTTCACCGAGTTGAAAGTTAAGTCCGGGCATGTTGTTCATTGTGTTTGTCTCCTCAAGGCGTTGACCGGCTCAGCCCTGTCGGGCATTTATAAAAACCGCGCCCCCTGAACCGGTCAAGGGGGGCCCGGCTGAATGTCAGTAGTTTTTGGGCACAGCCATCAGCGTTTGCTGCATCACGGCACAGGGGCTGGTTTTGCCGTCAGCCGCCACATGCGCGATCTCTGCGGTGGTCACAATCAGGCGGCGCCCAGCCTTGACCACCCGGCCGGTGGCACGCAGTTCACCGCCCTGAAACGCGGCCATGAAGTTGATTTTGTACTCCACGGTCGTCACCTCCATGCCCTCGGGCGCCATCGTCAGCCCCGCGTAGCCACCGGCAATATCGGCCAGCGCGCCCATCGCGCCCCCGTGAAAACCGTTTTGCTGTTGCGTGACTTTGTCGGAGTAAGGCAGTGCAATTTCGCACACACCGGGCTCCACCCGCACCAGGCGCGCATTCAGGTGCGTCATCAAGCCCTGGCGCTCAAAGCTGCTTTGCACCAGGGTCCATAACAGGTCATTACTCATAGATTTCCTTTTTCTTCGGGGGTCTTGGTTTCGCTTGGGCTGACGCTTTTGGCCAGCAAGGCTTTGGCCTCACGCTGATGCACTTTGAGTTCGTCCAGGTTGTCCTGCAGGTCGGCCATCTGGTCTTCGAGTTGCTTTTGGTGCGCCGCAATGATCACCAGGAATTTTTGCAGCTGCGGCCCGGTGTCGCGCGGGCTGTCGTACATGTCAATGATTTCCTTGGCCTCGGCCAGACTCAAACCCAAGCGCTTGGCGCGCAGGGTGAGTTTCAGGCGGGTCCGGTCACGGCCGCTGTAAACCCGGGTCCGCTCACCGGGGCCGGAGCGCGTGGGCTGCAAAAGCCCCATGTCTTCATAGAAGCGCATGGCGCGTGTGGTCAGGTCAAATTCCCGAGCCAGATCGCTGATGCTGTAGGTGATGGCCATAAGTTGTGATTCATAAAGGTGACAGTGTGCTCAAGCATACCCACCTGACATACCGCGATTTATTGACGTTGACGTAAACGTCAATTATGAAGCATTTCAGGCCCGCTGACGGCCAAAAATTTCAACCGTCACGCCCAACGCGGTGCGGACTCGTCCTTGAGTTGCTGACGCAGACTCGCGTAGTCCGGCACCACCGAGCGCACGGTATCCCAGAACCGCGGGCTGTGGTTCATCTCGCGCAGGTGGCTCAGTTCGTGGGCCACCACGTAGTCGATCACGGCCGGCCCAAAATGCACCAGCCGCCAATTGAGCCGGATCGTGCCGTCGATGCGGGCGCTGCCCCAGCGCGTTTTGGCGTTGCTGAGCGACAAGCTGCGCCACGTCACCTGCAACTGCGGCGCAAAGTGGTCCAGCCGCTCAATGAAGTGTTGTTTGACCTGGCGCATCAGCCAGGCCTGCACCGCGGCGCGGATTTGATCGGACGTAGCCGTCGCCGGCAGGCTCACGCGCAAGGTCAGCGGGCTGGCGACGAGCCCCGCGTCATCGAAGCCAGACGCGGCGGGTACCAGCACGGCCGCCGCAACACCGCGGGGCGCTTTGACGCAATGCGGGTTCAGCGCCACCGTCAGGCGTTGGCCGATATAGGGAATCACAGTGCCATCGCGCCATTCGATGTCGTGTGCCGCCACCCGCTGGTGACGGGCGGCAGACTCCCCCAGCTTCTGAATGATCCAGCGTGACTTTTCCTGCAAGGCGGCATCGACCTGATGCAGCGGCACCCAGGTGGGCGCACGCACCGCCAGCCCCAGCGGGCCCACGGAAAAGCCGATAGTGCGGCGTTTGCCGCGCTTGAATTCAAACGCCACCAACGCACCGGCCAGCAAGGCTTCGCGGTTGGCGCGGGGGTGGCGAAAGGCGGCGCCAGCGGGGGGCGCAGTCGTCAGGGCCACCTCGGGCGGCGCCTTGTCGACGGGGGTGAGCGGCCGGATGGATTCAAATAAATCAGCCGTGAACTTCAACAGCGGATGCATGGCCCATCGCTCAGGCGTACGCCTCGGGGTCAATGCGGCGCATCTCGGCCTCGATCCAGGCCTCGACCTCGCGCATCAGCTCTTTGGGCTCACGGCCAAGGCTGGGGATCGGCTTGCCAATCGACACCTGCACCACGCCGGGGTATTTGGTAAAGCCGGAGCGCGGCCAACATTTACCGGACGACACAGCAATCGGAATCACCGGCGCACCACTGTCCACCGCCAGTCGGGTGCCGCCCGTCATATACGTGCCTTTTTCACCCCGGGGGATGCGCGTGCCCTCGGGGAACATAATGACCCAGGTGCCTTGTGCCAGCAAGCGCTTGCCTTGCTCAATGACGTGCTTCAGGGCCAGCGCGCGTGATTCACGGTCAATGTAAATCATGTCCAACCGTGCCATCGACCAGCCAAAAAATGGAATGCGAAGGAGCTCGCGTTTGAACACAAAGGCCAGCGGGTGCGGCATCAGCGTGGGCAGCAGCAGGGTCTCCAGCGTGGACTGGTGCTTGGACAGCAAAATGGCAGGCGATTGGGCGCCTTCAGGCAGATGCTCCAGGCCGTTGACCTGCACCTTGACCCCCAGGATCATGCGCGTGCCCCAAATCACCAGCCGGAACCAGTTCACGGCAAACCACCACAGCGGCGTGCGGCGCACCCAGATCGACACCACCACCAGCGCGAAGCCCCACGGAATCACCGTGAGCACAATCCACGCCATGTGCAAAATTGAACGAATCAAAGCCATTTAAGGTCCATCAGGCGCTAGCCCGGGTAGAGGCTGCGCAAGCAGCGTTTGTGTTGATGACGATCAAGGGGCGGGCTCAGGCCGCTTCCGCGTCCAGCGCAATCAGGTAATCGGCGAACGCCGAAAGGTCGTTGTGCAAGCGGGTTTCTTTGGGAAACGTGTCGGGCAGCGGGCGATGCCGGTAGGCCGCGCCCTTGCCCGTCAACACCAGATGCGGCGCGCAACCGGCAGCCACGGCGGCCAGCACATCACGCGCCGAATCACCCACCACCGGCACGTGCGCCAAGTCAATGCCGTAGCGCTCACCAATCTGCTCGTACAAGCCGGGCTCGGGCTTGCGGCAACGGCAGCCCTCGTCCGGCGCGTGCGGGCAATAAAAAATAGCATCCACCCGCCCGCCCACCGCCGCCAGCAGTTTTTGCATCTTGGTGTGCATCGCGTTGAGCGTGGACACGTCAAACAAACCGCGCCCCAACCCAGACTGGTTGGAGGCGATCACCACATGCCAACCGGCGTGGTTGAGCCGGGCAATGGCCTCCAGCGAACCGGGTAACGGCGTCCACTCGTCGGCCGATTTGACGAATTCGTCGCTGTCTTCGTTGATGGTGCCGTCACGGTCGAGGATGACGAGTTTCAGGGCATTAACACTCAAGGGAAACCTCCGGGGGCAACTGGGGGACGGACACGTTCAACTCGCCAGCCGCGACAGATCGGCCACGCGGTTCATGGCCTCGAACAGGCTTTTCAGCAGGCCCTGGCGGTTCAGGCGCAGGTCAGCTTCTTCGGCATTGACCATGACACCATCAAAGAAGGCGTCCACCGGCGCGCGCAACGCCGCCAGGGTTTGCAGCGAGGCGGTGTAGTCGCCGGCGTCGAACTGGGCTTTGGCCTTGGGCGCCACGTCTTTCATCGCGGCATACAGGGCGATCTCGGCGGGTTCCTTGAGCAGGATGTCGCTGACATGGGCATCCACGACATCGATCTTTTTCAGGATGTTGCCGATGCGCTTGTTGGCAGCAGCGAGCGCGGCGGCTTCGGGCAAGGCGGCGAAGGCGCGCACCGCCACCAGGCGCTTGGCGACATCGCCCAGACGCTGCGGGCGCAAGGCCAGCACGGCATCGACTTCTTGTGCGCTGTAACCCTGCTCGCGCAGGGAACCGGCGAGGCGGTCGAAGATGAAGTCCAGCAGCTTGCCCTTAGTTTCAGGCTTAATCAACTCGGTCTGGTAAACCGTACCGACGCTGCCGTTTGTCATCGATACACGACCTGCCCAAGCCTTTTGGGGCTCGATATCACCCAAAACCAGCAGTGCAATATCAATCAAGTTACCCACTGGCAGTGGCAAGTCCTTCTCTGTCAATATCCGAAGCACTCCTAGTGCATGGCGGCGCAACGCATACGGATCCTTGTCGCCTGTTGGAAAATTCTCGATGTGGAACATGCCGACCAACGTTTCCAACTTGTCAGCGATTGCGGCCACGACACCAACTTCGTTGCGTGGTAACACATCACCGGCAAAACGCGGCTTGTAATGGTCTTCAATGGCGTCAGCAATTTCATCGCCCAGCCCGTCGTGGCGGGCGTAGTAGCCGCCCATAATGCCCTGCAACTCCGGAAACTCGCCGACCATGTCGGTTACCAGATCGGTCTTGGCCAGGCGGGTCGCTGTGTCGGCGGCCTGCGCTAGCGCATCGCCACCCAGTTGCTGACCGATGGCGCGGGCAATAGCACGCACACGCTCCATCCGAAGCCCCTGCATACCTAACCGGTTGTGGTAAACCACTTTATCCAAAGCAGGAACGCGCGATTCGAGCGTCTTTTTGCGGTCCTGGTCGAAGAAGAACTTGGCATCGGCCAGGCGCGGGCGCACCACGCGCTCGTTGCCGCCAATGACAAAGCTGGCGTCGTCGGGGCTGATGTTGCTGACGACCAGGAACTTGTTGCTCAGCTTGCCCGCCGCATCCAGCAGCGG
Organism: uncultured beta proteobacterium; assembly: GCA_903938955.1. Next base: position 4,758 of record CAJAFJ010000573.1, read on the forward strand.
GAAGTATTTCTGGTTGGCCTTCATGGTGAGAATCAGGCACTCTTGCGGCACGTTCAGAAACTGCTCTTCAAACGCACAGATGAGCACGTTCGGGCGCTCCACCAGGCCGGTCACTTCGTCCAGCAAGGCGTCGTCTTCAATCGGACGGGCGCCCTGCCCGACCTGGGCCGCTGCTGCGGCAAGCTGGCGCACGATCTCGGCGCGCCGCTCGGTGAACGAGGCAATCACGGCGCCGTCCTGCGTCAAGGTGGCGACGTAGCTGTCGGCATCGGCAATCACCACCGGCGACACTTTGGCTTCAAAGCGGTGGCCTTGCGTGCGGTTGCCCGCGGTGAGCCCCAGCACCTTGACCGGCACCACGGTGCTGCCGTGCAGCGCCACCAAGCCATGCGCCGGGCGCACAAAATTGACGCTGCTCCAGCCGGGCAGCTCGCAATCGGTCTCCAGTTGGTAGCTCATGACCTTGGGAATCGGCAGCTTGGCAATGGCTTCTTCCAGCGCTTTTTGCAGCCCCCCATCAAGCGTGGCACCGGTGACAAGGTTGTCGTAAAACAGCGCTTCGGCCTTGCCATCGGGGGCGCGTTTCAGCGCGGCCACCACGGCGACCGGGTCGGTCACATCGGCACCCAGCGCCTGCAATTTTTTCAGCAGTGCGGGCGTGGCCTTGCCCGCCGCATCCAGCCCCACCGCCACCGGCATCAACTTTTGCTGCACCGCTTTGTCAGCGGCCTTGAGCCAAACGTGGCTGATGTAGGCAGCCAGACGGCGCGGCGAGGCATACGCCGTCACCACCGAGTCGGCGCTGGTCAGGCCCAGCGTGCGCAACTGGTCAGCCAACTGGCTGGCAAAGGCGTCGCCCAATTTCTTGAGCGCCTTCGGGGGCAGCTCTTCAACAAATAATTCAACAAGCAGGTTTTTGGTCGTCATTTTTTTGGCTTTCGTCCGCACTATTCAGTTGAGGACAGAGCGCAGCTTCGCGCCGGTCTGTCCCGCAAAGTCTCAGGCTGCTTTCTTGGTCATCTGTTCCACCCAGGCACGCGGGGCCATCGGGAAGCCCAGGCGCTCACGGCTTTCCAGGTAGCTTTGCGCTACGGCGCGCGCCAGGTTGCGGATGCGGCCCATGTAGGCGGCGCGCTCGGTTACGCTGATGGCGCCCCGGGCATCCAACAGGTTAAAGCTGTGCGCGCATTTGAGCACCTGCTCGTAGGCGGGCAAGGCCAGTTGCACTTCAATCAGGTGCTTGGCCTGCTTTTCGTGCGCGGCAAAGGCGGTGAACAAAAAGTCGGCATCGCTGTGCTCGAAGTTGTAGGCGGATTGCTCTTTTTCGTTTTGCAGGTACACGTCGCCATAGGTCATGGTGTCGGTCCATTGCAGGTTGTAGACGCTGTCCACGCCTTGCAAATACATGGCCAGGCGCTCCAGGCCGTAGGTGATCTCGCCGGTGATGGGCTTGCAGTCGATGCCGCCGACCTGCTGGAAGTAGGTGAACTGCGTCACCTCCATGCCGTTGAGCCACACCTCCCAACCCAGGCCCCAGGCGCCGAGCGTGGGGTTTTCCCAGTCGTCTTCAACGAAGCGGATGTCGTTCTTTTTCAGATCAAAGCCGAGCGCTTCGAGCGAACCGAGGTACAGCTCCAGAATGTTGGCCGGGGCGGGCTTCAAGACCACCTGATACTGGTAGTAATGCTGCAGGCGGTTCGGGTTTTCGCCATAGCGGCCGTCTTTGGGGCGGCGGCTCGGCTGCACGTAGGCCGCTTTCCAGGGCTCGGGGCCGAGGGCGCGCAAAAACGTGGCGGTGTGCGAGGTGCCGGCCCCCACTTCCATGTCGTAGGGCTGCAACAAGGCGCAGCCCTGGGCGTCCCAGTAGGACTGAAGTTTCAAAATAATTTGCTGGAAGGTCAACATGGCTTTTGGGGGCATCGACGGGCGACACCCTTTTGTTTGAAAAGAAACACGACGTGTGCGTGTAAAAAAGTGATTTTACGGGGGTTCGCACCCGCCACTGTCGCACGGCCCGCAGGCGGCAAATTAGCGTTTTCGCAAGCGCCTGCGCAGCGCCAACCCAACGCCGCCCAGCGCCAGCAGCCAATACGGCCACAAGCCCAAGCGCGCCACCCAGCGGGCATACGGCGTGACGCCGGTGCGGCCCTCAACCTCGCCCTCCAGCACGGCACGGGTGTTGCGCGGCAAGGCGCTCACCACACGCGCCCGGTGGTCCACGATGGCACTCACGCCGGTGTTAGTGGCCAGCACAAATGGCCGCGCAAACTCCAGCGCCCGCATGCGGGCAATCTGCAAGTGCTGGTCCATCGCCAGGCTCTCGCCAAACCAGGCCAGGTTGCTGATGTTGACGAACAGCGTGGGCGCCTGCGCGGCGTCCAAAAATTGCGGCGCCAGCTCTTCACCAAACAGGTCTTCATAGCAAATATTGGCCGCCACCCGCTGCCCCTGCCAGGCAAACGGCGGCTGCACCAGCGCGCCGCGGTTGAAGTCACCCAGCGGGATGTTCATCATCTGGGTAAACCACTTGAACAGGGGCGGAATGAATTCGCCAAACGGCACCAGGTGCTGCTTGTCATAGCGCCAGGCGGGCGCTTGGCCCGGCTGCAACCCCAGCACCGAGTTGGTGTAGCCGTCTTTGTAATTGCCCAGCGGCGTACCAATCAGGGCCGCCTGCGGACCCGTGGCAAAGCGCTGCTGCAGTGCGGCCCAGTAGTCGGGCGGCAACTGCTGCGGCAAGACCGGAATCGCGGTTTCTGGCGCAATCACCAGCGCGCTGCGGCTGCTGTGCAATTGCTCGGCGTACCACTGCAGCGCCAGCGGCACGCCGCTGCCGGTCTCAAACTTTTCGTCCTGCGGGATGTTGCCCTGCAGCAGCGTGACGCTGAGGCGCCCGGCTGACGCTGACATCTCAGGCACCGCGCGCTGCAGCAACACCGGCAGCACCAGCCCCGCCCCAAGGGCAACCAGCGCCCCCAACACCCGGCGCCCGGACCGCTCACTCGCTGATTGAACACCCTGCGCCAGCGACATGGCCTGCCACGCCGCCACACCACACAGGCCATAGACCCCCAGCCACGGCGCCAGCCCCGCCAGCGGCCCATCCACATGGGCGTAGCCCGAAGCACCCCAGCCAAAACCAGTCAGCCAACTGCCGCGCGCCAATTCAGCCAACAACCAGCAGGCCGCAAAAACAAGCGCCGCAACCGCCCGGCTGGCAGGGGCCAGCGCCACGTAGGCGGCGCAAGCGGCGGCGTACAACAAGGCCAGCAAGCCACTCAGCGCCAGCACGGCCAGCACGGCCAGCACAGCGGGCAAACCGCCATAGGTGTGCAGGGCGACGAACGTCCAGCCAAAGGCGCTGGCCAGCCAGGCCGTGCTGAACAGCCAGCCCCATAACGCGGCCAGTCGCCAGTTGGGCGGTGCTTGATCTTGCCGACGGCAGCGCTCCAGCAAACCCGCCAGCACCGCCAGCGCCAGCCCTTGCAGCCACCAGACCGGCTCACCCGCGCCGGGCCAGGCCAGGCTGGCCGCATGGGCTGCGCCCGCCAGCAGAGCCAGCAGCGCGTGAACAAGGGTGACATTTGGGGGCAACCACGCCCTGCGACCGGCGAAACCGGCAGGGGTGCTAAACCGGTTCATCGACCACCGGCGACACCTTGAACCACTTGACGGCGCCGCCTTTGGTGTGCAGCACCACAAAGCTCAACCCCGCCAGCGTGTGACGCTCACCCCGTTTGGGCACATGACCCATCTCGTGCGCGATCAGGCCGCCAATGGTGTCGAACTCGTCATCCGGGTCGGAGCTGGTCAGCTTGACGCCAAACGCATCGTCCACCCGGTCGATGGTGGTGTCACCACTGACCCGGTAGGTGCGGTCCGGCAAGCCAAAAATGTCACCTTCGTCCTCGGCGATGTCGAATTCATCCTCGATTTCGCCGACGATTTCCTCCAGCACATCCTCGATCGTGACGAGGCCCGCCACGCGGCCAAACTCGTCGATCACGATGGCCTGGTGGTTGCGGTTGCTTTGAAATTCGCGCAGCAGGTCGTTGAGCCCTTTGCTTTCAGGCACAAAAACGGCCGGCCGCAACAAGGCGCGGATATTGAACTCGGGGGCGCGCTGCAGCTTGAGCAAGTCTTTGGCCATCAAGATGCCAATGATGTTTTCGCGCTCGCCCTCAAACACAGGAAAGCGCGAGTGGGCGGTGTCGATCACCCCATGCATGAGCTCATCGTAAGGATCGCCGATATTGACCATGTCCATTTGCGTGGCGGGCACCATGATGTCGCCCGCGGTCATGTCGGCCATGCGGATCACGCCTTCGAGCATCGCACGCGACTCGGCGCCGATGATGTGGTTTTCTTCGGCCTCGGCCAGCGTCTCGATCAGCTCGTCGGTAGAGTCTGGCCCCGGGTGAATGAACTCGGCCAGTTTTTGCAGGAAAGTGCGTTTGTCTTCCCGGTCAGGAAGTCGCGGGGGATGGGGGTCTGACACAGCCAGCGGCGCAGGACATGCGGTTGTTATTAAGCCTCTAGCTTAGCGGATTGCCATGACAGCTGGCCAACAATGCTGCTGGCGCCCTTATTCGGGCGTGATGGGCGGGGGGGCCGGTTGATCGCCCTGGTACGCAGGCGCGCCGGTGATCAGATCCCGGAACTGCTTGACCTGCACCTTGATGCGGTAGTCGGTCAGCGCCAGTTGCTCATGAAATATCTCGGTCAAGCGGGTGTCCAGGGTGGCGGGCAGCAGCAGCAAATGCGCCTCGGACTCGGAGCCGTCACGCTTGACGCTGGCACCGGCATTGCGGGCAATTTTGAGCATCGTGGTGTTTTCGCTCAAGGCGTGAATGAGCATGGTACTCACGCCCTCGTTGCGGGCGTGCATGGAGGCCCGCTCAAACAGGCGACCACCGTAGCCACGGCCCCGGGCCGAACTCAACACGGAAACGCCAAACTCGGCGCAGGTATTCAGATCGCCATCGGCCGAAAAAGCCAGATGCGCCATGGCAATCAGCTCAATGCGGCGGTTGTAAATGCCAAAAATCTCGTCGCGCTCGAAATTGAGGCTGTCGGCATAACGCTGAATTTGGTCATCGTTGGCCATAAATCCAAAGCGCAGGTAGCGGTCGCGCGACTCCAGGGCCATCAGGTGACGCGCAATGCGCCCCCGGTGATTGGCCCCCAGCGAGCGAATCGGCACCAACACCGACGACTTGGAACGGGCAGGCTGACTCGCCACACGCTCCGGCGACGTGCGCAAGGGCGCGTCACTGGCGAGCGGCTTGGGAGTCATGGCGGGCTTGAAATCAGTCATGCGGCGACTATAAGGGTTTTCCCTAGACTGCATACTCCAATTACTAAAAGTGTCTTATTTAACGCAAACGCAAGGGGTCTTGACGGCGCTCGATCACCGGTTCGGCGGCCACCTCGGCATGTTCCGGCTCGGGCCAATCAAAAAAAGCACAGACTTCGGCGCGCTGGCGGGTGGCGTCGGCATAGCCCAGCGCCATCAGCTCCCGGGTGTAGCCGGATTCAAACAGCAGGTAACTGGCCAGCGCAGCGCCTTTGACATCTGCCGCGTTGGACGACACGCCAATGCCGCCGAGCATGGTGCGCACGGCGGACGGCAAGGCGCCAACGTGGCGGGCGGCAATGGCGTCCAGCCGTTGCGAGGGCGAAATCATCAGCAGTTTGAGCGGGCGCAGCGCGCTGGCGCAGCGGGCTTCTGGCGGCACCAGACTCAGGGTTTGGTTGATGCGGCGCACGCGTTCGACGTCCACCGCCAAGGCGTCCAGAAAAATATTCGCCAGCGTATGACCGGCGATTTGCGCCAGCGAGGGGTAGCTACTGGGGCTGGCGGGGTCGTTCTCCTCTTTGGGCTCATGCTGCCGTCCGGCGCCAACCACCAGAATGCGTTCGGCCCCCAGATGAATGGCGGGCGCCACTGGTGCCGACTGGCGCATGGAGCCATCGCCAAAATACTGGGGCTGACCGCGAAAATCGAGTTCTGTGGCCGGAAACACAAACGGAATGGCCGACGAGGCCAGCAAATGGGCGTGGGTAATGCGGTCGCGCACGCCTTGGCGCTGGCTGCGCACCCAAGGCACGAGGTTTTTGTGGCCTTGGAAAAAAGTTACGTGCTCGCCCGTGTTGTAGCTCGATGCCGACACCGCCAGCGCCTGCAGATGGCCTTTGCGGATCAGGTACGGCAGCCGCTCCAGCGGCACCAATTGCGTGAGCAACTCCGCCAGCGGCGTGTTGTCCAGCAAGGAGCGCGGCTTGATGCGGCGCCACTTGGCTACCACCCAGCCCAGCGAGAGCAGCGTCATCCAGGTGGCGCCCGAGCGCAGCATGCTCAAGGAATCCGCCCGGTAGATTTGCCCGGCGTGGAAGTTTTGCCAGACCTTGACAATGAGCCGTACCGAGGCGTCAAAGTCATCCGCCCCACAGGCCAGCGCCGCGGCGTTGATGGCCCCGGCCGAGGTGCCGGTGATGATCGGAAACGGGTTGGCCTGGTCTTGCGCACCGGCGGCTTTGCGCATGTCGGCAATCGCCTCCAGCACCCCGACCTGGTAGGCCGCACGCGCCCCGCCGCCCGTCAAGATCAGCCCGGTGCGGAGCGGTGCAGCGGGGGCAGGCGTTGGATCGTTGAGCATGAAAAGATTATCGACAGCCGGCTTGCGTTTTCGCATGGAATCGGGGGAGAAATATCCTGGCCTCGGGTAAACACTGATTCGCGGAGATTGGCAAGGTTAAATTCGTCTTCGCTAAACTTGGCTGCTTACAGGAGATATCAATGGCCGTGACAGAACAGATGCTGATGGACGCACTGAAAAGTGTGATCGATCCCAATACCGGACGCGATTTCGTGTCCTCCAAATC
>CAJAFJ010000574.1 GCA_903938955.1 uncultured beta proteobacterium
ATGGCGGGGTCGCTCCACTTGGTAATCTTGCCCAGGTAAATATCACCCAGCACCTGACCGTCGAGCTTCATTTGGCCCGGCGCAATGCCCTTGATATTGATCACGGGCACGGTACCGCCGATGACCGTGGGGAACTGGAACTGGCCTTTGGCCTTGAGCACTTCATCGGTTTGCGGCATATCGGACGCACCGAAATCGACCGTTTTGGAATCAATTTGTTTGATGCCGGCACCTGAACCCACGGATTGGTAGTTCACCTTGACGCCGGTCGCCTTGTTGTACTCGGCAGCCCATTTTGAATACAGGGGCGCGGGAAAAGTGGCGCCTGCACCGGTGATTTCCTGCGCACCGGCAAAGCTGGCGAAAGACAGGGAGGCGGCACCAGCCACACTGAACAAAGCGATTTTGAAACTGGTTTTCATTGACAGACCTATCGGAGTTAAATGAACGTTGACAATTCGACAACGTTGTAAATATAAGAACTTTATGTGACATTGGTGTGACATATTCGCACTACTTCGACTGTTGGAAATTGAAAACCAGTCAGCGCTGGCTGGATATGAACGGCGTGATCGACTTCTTTCCTCGTCAGCTGGTGGGCTGGCGCACAGGCGGTTCAGTACGGTGACAGCTGCGCTGGACCTGGCGACCATGGGCTCAAAAATCGTTCAAACAGGGCTATCGATGCGAATCCAGGTGGTTTTGGTTTCGGTGTACTTATCAAACGCATGCAGGGACTTGTCGCGCCCTACCCCGCTTTGTTTGAAGCCGCCAAAGGGCACGGTGATGTCATCTTCATCATATTGGTTCACATGCACCGTTCCAGCGCGCAAGGCACGCGCAACGCCCAGCGCCTTGTTGATGTCACGGGTCCACACCGCCGCCTGCAAGCCGTACACACTTTGATTGGCCTGGCGCACCACATCGGCGGCATCGGTAAATGTCAATACCGACAGCACCGGTCCAAAAATTTCTTCACGCGCAATCGTCATGTCGTTGCGCACACCGTCAAAAATCGTCGGTTGCACATAGCAGCCACCGGATGCCACCCGCGCCTGCTCGCCACCTGCCAGCAGCTTGGCCCCTTCATTTTTACCAATGTCGATATAGCGCAGCACCGAGTTCATCTGCGTCTGGTCCACGATAGCGCCCATCACTGTGGCCTTGTCGAGCGGGTCACCAGGTGCATAGCCCGGCACCAGCGCCAGCGCCTTTTCCAGAAATTTTTCTTTGATGCTGGCTTCCACAAACAAACGCGAGGGTGCATTGCAGCTTTCACCCTGGTTAAAGAAAATACTGCCGACCGCCGCCTCCACCGCCTTGTCCAGGTCCGGGCAATCCGCAAATACGATGTTGGGCGATTTGCCACCCAGTTCAGTCCAGGCACGCTTCAAGTTACTTTGTCCGGCCATGACGTGAATCTGCTTGCCCACGCGAGTGGAGCCGGTGAATGCAATGCAATCTACATCCATGTGCAAGGCCAGCGGTGAACCGGTCTCGGGGCCATAACCGGTGACCACATTGAAGACGCCGGGCGGAACACCCGCCTCCAACGCCAGATCGGCCATGCGCAAGGCCGTCAAGGGTGACTTTTCACTGGGCTTGAGCACCACCGAATTGCCGGCAGCCAAGGCCGGGGCAATCTTCCAGGAGGCCATGATCATGGGGTAGTTCCACGGCACGATGATGCCCACCACGCCCACCGGTTCGCGAGTGATCAGGGCCAGCGAAGTGCTGGGCGTGGGCGCTATTTCGTCATAGACCTTGTCGACCGCTTCGCCGTACCAGCGGAGGCAATTGGCGGCGCTGTTCACGTCCACAGCGCGCGCATATTTGATCGGTTTGCCCATGTCGAGTGTTTCGGTCATGGCCAGTTCATCGGCGTGCTGAATCAATAAATCAGCGAAGCGGATCATGATTTGCTTGCGTTTGGCCGGGGCCAGGCCACACCAGCGCCGGTCTTCAAACGCGGTACGTGCTGCGGCGACCGCGCTGTTGATGTCAGCCTCGTCGCAACGCGCGACCTGCGTCAACACGCGGCCATCGACCGGCGAGATGCAATCAAAAATGGCGTCCTTCTGAGCCCAGACGCGCTGGCCATTGATCAGTGCACGGCCGTCGAATTTCAAATCCGTCATATCACCCCCGATAAAAAATCAGAACAAGTCACAAACTGGATCGTGTCACATCAGCGCCAACACCGGCGGTCTAAGGCAAATTCAGGCTGGCAAGTTCGGCCCGGGTCGCGGCGGCAATCTCGCGCTCACGCCGACGGGACTGGCGCGCCACCCAAACGCTGTAACTCACCACCGCCACGGTCGCCGACACAATCAGCAACGAGGCTGCGGCATAAATGGTTGGATTGATACCGCGCCGCGCGTAGCCAAAAATCACCTGCGGCAGCGTATTGACCCCCGGACCGGAGAGAAACTCGGCAATCACCACATCGTCAAACGACAAGGTAAAAGCCAACAAAAAGGCCGCCAAAATGGCTTGAAATATGTTCGGCATGGTGATGAGAAAAAACACCTGGTATGGGCGGGCGCCCAGATCCATGGCCGCCTCTTCAATCGACCGGTCCATCTCCAGCAAGCGCGACTGAACCACCACCATGCCGTAAGCCATGCCCAGCAGCGTGTGACCCAGGATGATGGTGAGAACGCCGCGCTGTGGCCAGCCAAAGGCATTCTGGACACCGACCATCAACAGCAACAGCGACAGGCCAATGACCACTTCAGGCATGACCAGCGGTGCGTTGACCATGCCCGAAAAAATAGTGCGCCCCGGAAAGCGGCGGTAACGCACCAGCACAAAGGCGGCAAAAGTGGCCAGCACCGCTGACAGCAGACCGGTGACGCCAGCCACCTTGATGGACAGCCAGAAACCCTCCACGAGCTTGGTGTCGCGCATCAAAGCCTCGTACCAGCGCAGCGAAAACCCTGTGAACTCGGCATCCTGTCGCGTGCTGTTGAACGAGAACACGATCATGAAGAACAAGGGCAAATACAAAAACAGATAGACCAGCGTCATCCAAAATTTGCCAAAGTTTTTCTCTAAGTAATTTTTCATGCGACCGCCTCAGTTCCGGGGTTCGGCAGCGTCGCCGGTGTAGTGGTAATAAATAGCCAGCGGAATGACGATCAGCCCGATCATGACCACAGCCAGCGCCGTGGCACGCGGCCAGTTGTTGCTGGTGAACATTTCGTCCCACACCACCCGCCCGATCATGATGTTTTCCGGCCCGCCGAGTAGCGAAGGAATGACGAACTCACCCAGTGACGGAATAAAAACCAGCATGAACCCGGCGATGATGCCGGCCTTGGACAGGGGCACCGTGACCAGCCAGAATGCCTTGAAGGGCGAAGCCCCCAAATCGTAAGCGGCCTCCAGCAATCTAAAGTCCATCTTCACCAGATTGGCATACAGCGGCAGAATCATGAACGGCAAATACACATAGGTCATCCCCACCAGCATGGAGATGTTGGTGTAAAGCATCAGAATTGGCTCATCTGTCAGCCCCATGGACATCAGCGCCCGGTTGAGCACACCCTGATCGGCCAGAATCCCTTTCCAGGCATAGACCCGCAGCAGGAACGAGGTCCAGAACGGCAACATCACCATCATCAACAACGCGGGTCGCACACTGGGCGCTGACCGCGCAATAAAGTAAGAGAACGGATAGCCAATGACCAGACACAGCACCGCCGTGCACAGCGCATACCAAATCGAGCGCAGATAAGCCTCGGTGTAAATGGTCTGGAACAGCGGCCCACCGTCAGAGGTGCGAAAAATGGACAGGTAATTTTCGTATTTCAGCTTGAGCAGGCCGGTTTCAGAATCCCAGATCGGCTTGAAAGGGGCAATGTCGTTACCCATGTCCACGAAGCTGATGTACAGCAGAATCAGGAACGGCAAAAAGAAAAACAGCACCAGCCAGGTGTAAGGCACGCCAATGACAAAACGCCTGCCAGGCATTGGAATAGAGAGCTTGGCCATGTTCTTCATCTCAATCGCGCAGCACGATGCCGGCCACATCACCCCACCAGAAAAAGACCTCATCCTCCCAGGTGATGTGACTCAAATCCCGGCGCGAAGTATTGGCCTCGGTGATCTTCACGCGCGTGCCATCGCTGGCAGCCACAATGTAGGTGTTGTAGGAGCCAAAGTAGGCAATCTCTTTCACCCGGCCCTTGAAGACGTTTTTATCGACGGCGGGGTGCTCCTTGCTGATCTCCATTTTTTCAGGGCGCACGGCAATCGCCACCGGCATGTTCAGGGTGCCACTGACCCCGTGTCCGACCCGAATTTCACCGATACCGGTCACCGCCGCGCAGTGATCGACTTCATCCACACTGAGACGCCCCTCGAACAAATTGACGTTGCCGATGAAGTCGGCCACAAAGCGGTTGGCCGGGTGCTCGTAGACTTCTTCCGGCGTGCCGACCTGCAGCACCCGGCCTTTGCTCATGACCGCGATGCGACCGGCCATGGTCATGGCCTCTTCCTGGTCGTGCGTCACCAAGACGCAGGTGACGCCCACTTTCTCAATGATGTTCACCAGCTCAAACTGGGTTTGCTCGCGCAATTTTTTATCCAGTGCACCAAGCGGCTCGTCGAGCAGTAACAGTTTGGGCCGCTTGGCCAGGCTGCGCGCCAGGGCCACGCGCTGCTGCTGGCCGCCTGAGAGTTGATGCGGTTTGCGTTTGGCGTAAGGTCCCAACTGCACCAGGTCCAGCATCTCACCGACCCGTTGCTTGATCTCTGCTTTGGGCAGACTCTCGCGCTTGAGGCCAAAAGCGATGTTCTCCCAAATATCCAGATGCGGAAACAAGGCATAGGACTGAAACATCATGTTGATGGGACGGTCATAAGGCGGCATAGTGGCCACGTCCTGTCCGCCGAGCAAAATGCGCCCCGAGGTCGGTTTTTCGAATCCCGCCAGCATGCGCAGCAAGGTCGACTTACCACAACCCGAACTGCCAAGCAGGGCAAAAATTTCGCCCTTGTTGATGGACAGCGACACCTCGTCGACCGCGACAGCTTCATCGAAGCGCTTGACCAGCCGCTCGGTCACCAGATAACCGTCTTTTTCACCCATGTATGCCATGTATCCAACCTTGCTTGTCGTGAACCCGAAACTAAAAAGGGCTGTTCGTACAACGCGTACAAACAGCCCTGACTTTCAGTTAGATCAATACCTTATTTGCCTTTTTTAAAGCTGTTGTAGGCATTGGCCATGGCTTCACGGGCTTCATTGGTGAAGCTGCTGGGCGGAATCATCTTGGCGAAATCAGCTGGTGGAACAAAAATAGTCTTGTTGCCTGCAATTTCAGGTTTGACCTTGTCGATAGCTGCCTTGTTGCCGGTGGGGTAATTCATCTCATTGGACATGCGGGCCGCGTTTTCGGTACGCAGGTAGAAGTCGATGAACGCATGGGCATTGGCGGGGTGCTTGGCATCTTTGGTGAGCGCGATCGTGTCAAAGAAGATCAGGGCACCCGTGCTGGGCAGCAGTGACTCAATCACATCCTTGGAGCCATTGTCTTTGGCGCGCCCAGCCGCCATGTTGATGTCACCCGAGTAACCAATAGCGACACAGGCCTTGCCGCCCGCGATGTCATCAATCATGGTCGAGCTGAACAAACGCACATCCTTGCGGACTTTGGCCAGCATGTCAGCAGCGCTCTTGTAATCAGCCGGATCGTTGGAATAGGCGTTTTTGCCAATGTAATGCAGCGCGACCGGAACGATCTCGGTGGGTGAATCCAGGTAGGCGATACCGCAGGATTTCAGCTTGGCGGTGTACTTGGGGTTGAACACCAGGTCCCAGGCGTTTTCAGGCATGGGCATGCCCGCCAGCGCTTTATCAACCTTGGTCTTGTTGATGCCCACGGTCGTGAAATTCCAGGCCCATGGCACCAGGTGCTTGTTGCCGGGGTCGGCATTCACCAGCTTCTCCATGACGGCCGGGTCCAGATTGGCCAGATTGGGGATTTTTGACTTGTCCAAGGGCTGCAGCAAACCCCCTTCAATCTGGGGTTTGGCAAACACCGTGCCCGGTACCACGATGTCGTAGCCCGAATTGCCCGCCACCAGCTTGGCGTGCAGGGCCTCATTGGTCTCGAAGGTGTCGTAATTGACCTTGATGCCGGACTCTTTCTCGAAGGCGGCAATCATGCCTTCAGGCACGTAATCCACCCAGTTGTAGATGTTGAGAATTTTCTCTTCGGTGTTAACCGCCGCCACAGGGGCG
>CAJAFJ010000575.1 GCA_903938955.1 uncultured beta proteobacterium
ACAGGCGTCTTCTTCGTCTAATTACGTTTGATAATCGCTCACAAACAATCGATGATCGATCAATTGTTAAATTAGCATCTTTCAAACATTTCATTCGGGCGATAAAGTCTGCCCAACTTCGGTATTTCCTTCGATCAGCGAACTTTTCAAGATTCACTAGGCAGCAAGCGACCCAAGGGCTGCCGCCGGAGCTTGAATATTGAGTTGAACGTGATTGGACTGACCCGTAAACCGAGACCGTGCGGTATCCAGGATTCCGCAGTTTATTTTTTGAACCCAGTAAGCCTCAAATAAATGGAGACACAAATGAAAGCCTTGATTTCCCACCAACTGGTCAAGTACCTTGAAGACCGCGGCGTCGAACACATCTTCGGCCTGTGCGGTCACACCAACATTGCCGTGCTGACCGCGCTGGAAAAAAGCCCCATCAAGTTCATCAACACCCGCCATGAGCAGGTCGCCGCCCATGCTGCCGACGGTTACGCCCGCGCCAAGCGCACCACGGCGGTCGTGCTGAGCCACCTCGGCCCCGGACTGACCAACGCCTCCACCGGTGTCGCCAATGCCGCGCTGGATTCGATCCCCATGGTGGTGATCGCCGGTGACGTGCCAAGCCACTACTACGGCAAGCACCCACACCAGGAAATCAACCTGCACTCCGATGCCGCGCAGTCTGAAATTTACCGTCCGTTCTGCAAACGCGTCTGGCGTGTCGAGCGCCCTGACCTGTTCCCTGAAATCATCGAAAAAGCGTTCCAATTGGCAGAGAGTGGCCGCCCCGGCCCGGTGCTGGTGTCGGTACCGATGGACATCTTCTCCAAAGAGGTGGACGTGGAACTGTTTGCCAAGCTCAAGCGCCACACCAAGAAACTGCACACCCCGTCGATTGACGATGAAGTCGCCACCCAGATCATTAACGCCCTGGTGGCCGCCAAACGCCCGCAACTCCATGTTGGCGGTGGCGTGGTGTTGGCCAATGCCACAGCCGAGCTGGAAGAGTTTGTCAACCACATGAGCCTGCCGGTGTCACACAGCCTGATGGGCAAGGGCATCCTGCCGGACGACCACCCGTTCATTCTGGGCATGACCGGTTTCTGGGGTACCCAATTCATCAACGACAAGTGCCTGAACGCCGACCTCGTGTTTGGCTTGGGCACCCGTTTTGCCGAAGCTGATTGCAGCTCGTGGGAAAACGAGTACACCTTCGACTTCACAAAATCAAATCTGATCCACATCGACATCGACGCCAGCGAAATTGGCCGTAACTACCCGGTTCAAATCGGTGCTGTGGCGGACCTGAAGCAAGCACTCAAGGTGCTGAACCGTGTCGCCAAAAAACTCTACCCCGAAGGCTTCAAGAATGACGCGTTGAAGGCAGAGATGGCGGCCAACCGCAAAACCTTTACCGCGGGTCTGGTCGCGGCTCAGCAAAGCAATGCCTTCCCCATGCGCCCCGAGCGCATCCTGGCCGACGCCCGTGCGGTGCTGCCGCGTGACGTCATCATCACCACCGACGTGGGCTGGAACAAAAATGGCGTGGGCCAGCAGTTCGACATCTACACCCCTGGCAGCATCCTGACGCCCGGCGGCTTTGCGACCATGGGTTTTGGCGCACCGGCGGCCATCGGTGCCAAGATTGCCTGCCCTGATCGCGTCGTCGTGTCACTGGTCGGTGACGGTGGCTTTGGCCAAAACCCGGCCATGCTCGCCACGGCCGTTGAAAGCAACGTGCCCGTCATCTGGATCATCATGAACAACTGCGCGTTCGGCACCATCGCCGGCTTGCAGTTGGCGCATTACGGCACCACGGTCGGCACCCTGTTCTTCAAGGACGGCGAGCCCTTCCAGGCCGACTTTGCGGCAATCGCCCGTGCCTACGGTGCCGAGGGCGTCAAAGTCACTTCGGCCGAAGAGTTCAAGCCTGCGCTGGAACGCGCCATGGCCGCCAACAAACCGTTTGTGATTGACGTGGCGATGCAAAACGCGCCCGTCGAGACCGCCGGTCACTGGAACATCATGGACATCTACTCCCCCGGCAAGAAAGTTCACCACGCTGACACCAGCGCCGTGGCAGCTGCGGGCGGGCACCAGTAAACAGGTCAACCCAGCCGAACCACCATGAAACACGAATACTCGCTGGCCCACCTGACAGCCATGGCGCTGCCACCGGTGGACCTGATTGATGTGGCTGCCAAAACCGGCTACACCTACGTCGGACTGCGCTTGAGCCGGGTCACCCCCGAAGAGCCGCTGTACGCCCTCATCACCGACAAAGCCGAGATGCGCGCCACCAAGGCCAAATTGGCTGAGACCGGCATCAAGGTGTGGGACATCGAGTTGGCCCGCATGGACCCCGCCAACAACGCCGAAAGCTACTACCCCATGCTGGACGCGACGGCGGAATTGGGCGCGCGCCATGTGATTTGCCAGCTGCCCGACCCGGACCGCGCCCGTGCTCATGACCGATTTGCCACCCTGTGTGACTATGCGAAAAAGCTGGACATCACCGTTAGCCTGGAATTCCCCTGGTGGACTGAAACCGGCAACCTTGAAACGGCCACCACGGTGCTAAATACGGTGAAGCGGTCGAATGCGGGCATGTTGATCGACATGCTGCATTTCTTCCGCTCCAACTCCAGTCTGGACG
>CAJAFJ010000576.1 GCA_903938955.1 uncultured beta proteobacterium
CCTTAAATCGCACCGTCGAACGGGTCTGATGGTGCCACATGCGGCGATGAATTTTGACCTGTGGGTGATGCTCGCTGTGGCGCTGGCAAGACACGCTAGGCCAATTGCCGAAGCCCTGTAAAGTATCTAAACACTCTCTTTTTTACGAACCATACCTCCAATAATGGCTGCTTTTTTAAAGGTGTTCTGCAACTTATTCTGGCACCTGTTCTTTCATTTTTACAGGAAATTCACATGAAACGATTACTCGCACTGCTGGCCGTGGTGTTCACCTTGGGCCTTTCTACTGTGGCTATGGATGCAGAGGCCGCCAAACGCATGGGCTCAGGCAAATCCCTGGGCACGCAACGTCAGGCGACGCCGGACAAGGCTCCCGCTGCGCCGACCCAATCGGCCGCAGTCGCAGGTACACCTGCCGCGGGTGCCGCAGCGCCTTCACGTTCATGGATGGGGCCGGTGGCAGGCATTGCCGCAGGACTTGGCCTGGCGGCACTGGCATCCCATCTGGGCTTTGGTGAAGAGTTGGCCAGCATGCTGATGTTTGGCTTGATGGCGGCCGCCATCATGGTGGCGATTGGCTTCTTCATGCGCCAGCGCGCTGCCGCAAAGTTGTCCAGTGCGTCAGGGCCGGGGGGCATGCAGTATGCCCATGTGAGCCCGGGTTCAGCAGGCCGCACCCAGCAAGCTGACCCGCAGACGCCTGCCTACAAAGTGTCGATGCCTGCAGCGGGTGGTAACGCCACTGGCTCAGGTATCGGTTCAGGCATTGGCGCCGGGGTGGCTGGCACCAGCAGGATGTCCGCCGACTTCGACGCCGCCGGCTTCGAGCGCAATGCCAAGGTGAATTTCATTCGTCTGCAGGCCGCCAACGACGCGGGCAATCTGGACGATATTCGGGAGTTCACGACGCCTGAGATGTATGCTGAGTTGAAGATGGAAATGGCCGAGCGTGGTGCTTCTTCGCAAAAAAATGACGTGGTCAGCCTGAATGCGCAAGTGATGGAGGTTGAAGAAAACACGGAACGCTACCTGGTCAGCGTGCGCTTCACAGGCATCATCCGAGATGCCAGCGGGGCACCTGACGAGTCCTTCGATGAAGTCTGGCACCTGATGAAGTCGCGTCAAGCCAATAGTGGCTGGGTTTTGGCTGGCATTCAACAAACACAGTAATCGCGCGAAGCCATCCTCCCGCTTGGGGCAGTCGAAGAGGGCGTCATTCGTAACTAACGAATCATGCCGAATGGACGAAGGATAACTTTAGAAAGTGCATTTTGAGTGACCGGTATGCCGTGGCTAAAAACCGGCCACGGCGCTTCCCCGTCCAAAGCCTGCACCGGAAAACCGGGGCTTTTTTTACTCCGCGCCCACCGAATCCAGCATGTCAAACCCCTGCGCCTCCACGCTCATGAAGGCGCGGGTGAGTTCGGCCACGGCGGCATAAAACCGGGCTTTGGGGTGCTTTTGCAACTCGTCGCACAGCGTCGTCACCCACGGCTGCAATTGCTGGGTAAAGAATGTGCGCTGGCGCGTCAGGTTGGCCACGGCCACGTCGTCACCGGCAATCAGGTAGCGCATGACCTCGCACAGGTAGGCAATATGGTCTTCGGTTTCCGACATCTTGTCGTCCCGGTCCAGCCCCAGGCTGGCCAGTTCGGTGCGCAGCCTGGCCAGCGGTTTCTCGTTCAGGAAGCCGCTTAAATAATGCGAGCCGTACAGGTACACCTCGGGCTTGCCCATGCCGCCAAACAGGCTCTCGTATTCGTTTTGAATCTCGTCGTCCGACAGGCTGCGGGCGACGCCAACCAGCGCGCGCCAGGGCTCTTCCAGAAAGGCCCCGGCGGCGGGCGCCTCGGTCACCGCCACGCGCAGTTGCGCTATCAATTCAGTAGCTGGTGGCGAATAGTAAACAAGGGCTAGAAGCCCATAGAGCTCTGAACGTGCGGTTTCTTCGTCGAGCGCCGCGGTGGGCGTGGGGTTGAGCATTGGCATGGTGTTCAGAGGTCCGTGATTTTGGTTTCGTGGGTGTCCGAGTAAATGTCGATCACCCGGCAGTCGCTGCACATTTTCAGGCGCTCCAGCGCCGCGCCCTGGAACATGCTGTGGCCGCTGAGCTTGCCCAGCATGGCCTCGATGGCTTTCAGCGTGCCAAACGGTTTGCTGCAGCGCACGCAGGCGTAGGGCTGCATGACATTGATCACCACAGCCTCTTTGCGCGACGGGCTCAAGTTGAGTTGCGGCACCAGTGCCAGCGCTTTCTCCGGGCAGGTGCTGACGCACAGGCCGCACTGCACACAGTTCTTCTCGATGAACTTGAGCTGCGGCGACTCAGCGTTGTCCTGCAAGGCCCCCGCCGGGCAGGCGTTGATGCAGCTCAGGCACAGCGTGCAGGCGTCCTTGTTTAGCTTGAGCGTGCCCAGCAGCGACCCGGTGGCGGGCAGCGCAATCACCTCGGGTTTGAGCGGCGCCTGCGCTATCAAATGGTCCAGTGCCAGTTCCAGCGTGGCGCGTTTGTCAGCCTGCACGGCAAAGCTGGCGGGGCGGCCCACGCTTTGCGCCGGGGCGGCCTGCAAGTCGCGGTCGAGGTCCGCCAGGTCCCGCGCATCGCGGGCGTGCAGCACGCGGAAGTGTTCGCCGGGGTAGCCCAGCCCGGTCAGGATGGCCTGCGCCACCGCCATCTGGCTGCGCAGCGCCTCGGCATATTGCGGCGCTTCTTCGTCCGTCATCAGCACCCAGACCTGCGAGGCACCGTAACAAATCGCCGTCAGCCAGACCTCCAGCCCCAGCGACGAGGTGTGCCACAGCGCCAGCGGGATGACGCGCGCGGGCACGCCGTGGGTGTCGCGGTCCAGTTGCGCGGCGCGGCCCAGGTCGCCCAGCAAACGGGTGCCGCCGCTCTGGCTGTGCAAGAGCAGCGCGGCGTTTTTGCCGCCGCTGCGGGCATAGGTGCCCAGCATGGTTTTGAGTTTGACGCCCTGGTCGCTGGCGCGCGGGTAGGCGAAGGTCAAGGCGCCGGTCGGGCACACTGTGGTGCAGGTGCCGCAACCCACGCACAAATTGGGATTCACCTTGATCTGCTGGCGACTCTTCTCGCTGCTGATGGCCGAGGCCGAGCAGACGTCAATGCAGGCGTTGCAGCCGGTTTTCTCGTTGCGGCTGTGGGCGCAGAGCTTTTGTTTGTAGACAAAAAATTTGGGTTTTTCAAACTCGCCGACCAGACCACGTAGCGTCATCAGCGGCTTGGCGTCAACCCCGTTCCAGCGCAAATAGCCTTGCGGCAAGGCGTGTTGGGTAAAGGCCGGTGTGGCGCGCAGGTCCAGCACCAGATCAAAGGTGTCGCTCAGCGTTTCGGGTTCGCGGTTGAAGTCGATGGCTCCCGCCACCTGGCAGGCTTTGACGCAGGCGCGGTGCGAATCGCAGGCGTTCAGGTCAATTTGGTAATCGAGTCCGATGGCGTCTTCGGGGCAGGCGACCAGACAAGCATTGCAGCGCGTGCACAGGTCCAGGTCAATCGGGTTGTTGCGCCGCCACGTCAGCTCAAACGCGCCCAGCCAGCCGGTCAAGGACTGAATCTGCCCACCCAGCACCGGGTAGCGTCGCTCCTGCATGGCACCCAGGTCACCTGCGCCTTGCGTGAACAAGGTGATGTCGAGTTCATCGCCCAGCAACTCGGCGGCGCGCTCGGCCGCGCCCAGTGGGCCGATGATGAGCATGCGCCCGGCGCTTTTGTAGGTGACGGTGGCGACCGGCTCGGGGTCGGGCAGGTGCGCCGCTGCCAGCAAGGCGGCTATTTTGGGGCTGGCCTGGGCGGCATCGCGGCTCCAGCCACCGACCTCACGAATGTTCACGAAACGGATCGGCGCGTAGCCCGCGGCCGATCGTTGCGCTCCGGCGCTTTGCTCGGCCAACTCGCTAAATAGCCGCTGCTCCTGGGTGCAGGCCACCACCAGTTCTTCGCCCGTTTTGACGGCCGCCAGAAAAGCACCGGCCTCACGGCGGCACAGGGTGCTGTGCAGGGTCAGGTGTTCATTTAGCGCCGCGCCCAGGCTCTTGGGGTCCAGAGGCATCGTTTGGTTGCAGTCGCAAATCAGGGTGGTCATGGTCTAGGTCCGGTTCGGGGAGCGGGGTGAGGGTCGGGTGCTCAGGGCCCGGGGTGGGTGCAGAGGATGCGGGCACGGATTTATGCCCGGCGACGCCGTCTTTGTCGCCGTCGGCCTCGTCCTCAAACAAATTGAGAAACTTGGCGCTGGCCATCTGGCGCAGCATGGATTCAGGCAGCGGGTCGGGCTTGGAGTAGTCGTCAATGTAGATGTCCAGGCCATCCATCACGTTGTAGTGCGGGTCGGTGAACAGCTTTTTCATGGCGGCATTGCGCACATCCGGCGCGACGTCGCGCGCCACAAACGGGGCGAAGTCGGACTGGGCGGTGAGTTGCTGCACGTCTTGCAGCGACAGGGCGGGGGGCGTTTCCGGGGCTGCGACCTGGCTTTCGGGCAAAGGCGCCACCGCCGTGACGGCGCTGGGCACCGTGGCTTCAGGTCCTGTTTTTTGGGCTTGGACCTGTGGCTTGACCAGCTCCGCCGGTTCTGCCAGCGGCTTGCCCTCGCGTACCGCCTGTTTGCGTTGCGACCAGCGGCCCAGAAAGCCGTCAGCCACGGCCACCGCCGCCCATTTTTTTCTCGGTGCTGATGGAGGCCGGGTTGCCAAAGCGGTCGGTCAATGACCGAAAACTCTCCGGGCGCTTGCGCCGCTTGAGTTCTTCAACGTGGTATTCATTCACAAACGCCTGCAGCCACGCCACCACCGGCGCAGGGGCGGGCACCTGTTCTACCGTCTCCTGCGCGTCCAGCCAGCGGCCCGCATCGGTGTAGCTCAGGCTCACCATTTCGGGCTTGGCAATCGGCTCGTCCGACAGCGCGGCCTCTTCTTCCATGCGCCACATGACAAACCAGCCGGGCGTCTGCGTCGTCACGTTGAGGTGGTAGCCCTCGGCGTCGTCCTTGAATAATTCGACGGTGTAGCCCGGGTGCAGCCAGCGTTCTTCGTTGTCATTTTTATAGAGCAGGCGTGGCACGCTGCCAAAGCCTTCCTCCTGCGCAATCACCTCCGCCAGCACCCAGCGCCACGGCTGCCAGTGGCTCGATGGCCCTGTGGTGCGCTCGCGCTGCATGACAACGGCAACTTCAATGGCGGGGCGAAGCGTAGTCATAAGTGCCGGCTCAGGTATCTTTCGAGATTTTGATGGACGGAAACTTGGACGAGAAGTCCTTGTTCTTCGCCGCAATCGACACCGCCACCTTGCGTGCCACGGCCTTGTAAATGCCGGCCACCTCGCTGTCGGGGTCGGACACTACGGTCGGCTTGCCGTTGTCGGCCTGCAGCCGGATCTGCATGTTCAGGGGCAGGGCGCCCAGGTAGTCCATGCCGTAATCGGCCGCCATTTTCTTGCCGCCATCGGCGCCAAAAATATGCTCGACATGGCCGCAGTTGGTGCACACATGCACGGCCATGTTTTCCACAATGCCCAAAATCGGCACGCCGACTTTCTCGAACATCTTGATGCCCTTTTTGGCATCCAGCAAGGCTATGTCTTGCGGCGTGGTCACTACCACGGCGCCGGTCATGGGCACGCGCTGGCTCAGCGTGAGTTGGATGTCGCCGGTGCCGGGCGGCATGTCGACAATCAAATAATCCAGATCGCGCCAGTTGGTCTGGCGCAGCAACTGCTCCAGCGCCTGCGTGGCCATCGGGCCGCGCCAGATCATGGCCTCGTCCTGCGCCACCAGGAAACCAATCGACATCACCTGCACGCCGTAGTTCTCCAACGGCTCCATGGTGGTGCCGTCTTCACTCTCGGGGCGGCCGTCAATGCCCATCATCATCGGCACACTGGGGCCGTAAATGTCGGCATCCAGCAGACCGACACTGGCGCCCTCGGCGGCCAGCGCCAGCGCCAGATTGACAGCGGTGGTGCTCTTGCCCACGCCGCCCTTGCCCGACGCCACCGCCACAATGTTCTTCACCCGGGGCAGTAGCTGCACGCCGCGCTGCACCGAGTGCGCGGTAATCTTCATGTTGACGTTAACCGACACGTTGTCCACGCCAGCCACGCCCTTGGCGGCGGCAATCAGTTCCTTGCGAAAGCCCGCAATCTGGCTTTTGGCCGGGTAGCCCAGCTCCACGTCAAACGCCACATCACCGCCGCTGAGCGTCAGGTTCTTGATGGATTTGGAGGACACGAAGTCGCGTCCGGTATTGGGATCGATCACACTTTTCAGTGCATCCATCAGCATCTGTTCTGTCACGGCCATTGATTTCTCCTGTAAGCAGTCAAGTTTAG
>CAJAFJ010000577.1 GCA_903938955.1 uncultured beta proteobacterium
AGCCGACAAAGGTGGCAAACGTCAGCCACATGGTCAGCGGGTTGACCCACACATACAACAGCGCCGAGCCTGCCACGCACAACACGGCTGAAAACAGCAGAGTTTGCCCGTTGCCCAACTCGCCGTTGGCGGTGGGGCGCCAGGCGGTGCGTTTCATCTTGGCGTCAATGCCTTTTTCGACAATGCAGTTGAACGCTGCCGCCGCCCCGGCCACCAGCCAGATGCCCAGACAGGCGATGGCCGCCACCCGGACTTCGGCCCAACTCGGCAGCCCGGGCACCGCCAGCACCATGCCAATCAGGGCACAAAACACGATCAGCTGAATCACGCGTGGTTTGGTCAAGGCATAAAACTGCTTGAACACGGACACTTGAGTCGTCAAAAAAGGGGGATTCATACGCGGTGACTCGATTCAAAAGTTTCTGCGACCCGCCGGGCCGGGATGTGTAAGCGGGTGCGGCTGGCCAGCAGCGTCCAGGTCAGGATCAACACCAAGGCGCCCGCGCCTCCGGTGTGCAACACAGCGGCAGCCAGGGGCCAGTCCAGCACCACGTTGCTTAAACCGGTGGCCAGTTGCAAGCTGATGAGCGCGGCCAGCCAGCGCGACGGCCTGCGCAGCGCGGCGATGCGGTTCAGCCGCCAGGCCAGCACACCCAGCACCCCCAACACCACCCCCGCCATGCCACGGTGCATAAAGTGGATAGCGGTCAAAGCGGCAAAGCTGATGGCCTCGCCTGCGCCAGTCAGGCCCAGTTCACGCCACAGCTCAAATCCTTGCTGGAAATTCATCACCGGCCACAGCCGGTTCTGGCACAGCGGAAAGTCGCTGCACGCCAACACCGCGTAATTGGTGCTGACCCAGCCACCCAGGGCCACCTGCAAAGTCAGCAGCGCCAGCGACAGCCACAACCAGCCGCGCAAGCCCGTGGAGATGGCGACCGGCGCCGCACCGACCTCAAGCTGCAACAACTTCACCACCTGCACGCACAGCAGCGCCAGCAGCACCAGGCCACCCAGCAAATGCAGCGTCACGATGGCGGGGAAGAGTTTCATGGTGACCGTGAGCGCGCCAAAAGCGCCCTGCAGACAAACCCAAAACAAGGTCAGCGTCGGCCACCCCGGGTGAATGAACCGGCCCGATGTTTGACGCCAGTGCGCCCGCCAGGCCGCCGCTGCCAGCACCAGAATCAGCACGCCGACCGAGGTGGCTAGATAACGGTGAATCATCTCGACCCAGGCTTTGCTGTGCGTCACGGGGCCGGTGGGCATGGCACTTTGGGCGTTGGCAATCGCGGCATGCGCGCCCAGTGGGCTGGCGCTACCGTAGCAGCCGGGCCAGTCCGGGCAGCCCAGGCCGGAGTCGGTCAAGCGCGTGAAGGCGCCGAACAGGACCAGATCAAAAGTGAGGAACAAGGTCAGCAGCGTCAAGGCCTTGAGTCGCCCCAATGGCGTGGCGTGGCGTTGGTGCCAGCCGACCCAAAGCAAGGGCCCCAAGGCCAGCAGCGCCCCCACCAGCATCATGCTGCCCAGCGGCGACAGGTTGTACAGCGATGGCACCGTCGTCACACCTTGGGGATGGCGAGGCTGGCCGCTTCGCGCCCGGGCTGGTCCCAACCCGCCGCGGCGCGCAACAATTGCTCCAGATCGCGCTTGGCTTTGGCGGCGGTGGCGGGTTCCAGATGGGCGGGGAAACGCATCATCCAGTTGCCCATCGGGTCGACCACGTACAAGTGATCGGCCAGTGCCTGACCGGATGCTGGCGTCAGCCACTCGGACAGGCCAGCGGGCGAGACGCGCAACACCGTGGCCTCTTTCAAGGCGGGCAACAACTTGTCAGGCACGGGCGCATCGTCAGGAATGAGCCAGACCCAGTCCACCCGGTCCTTGTTCTTGCCCAAACTCTCGCGCATCTGACGCTGCAGGTAGAGGTGACGGCTGCACACGGCATCGCACGCGCCGCCCGCCACGCTGATCAGCAACCATTGGCCTTTGAGCGCCTTGAGCTGACTCCCCTGCCCGGTCAGGTTATGCGTCGCCAAGTCGGGCAAGGGGCGCTGCGGATTGATCAACTCGCCAAAGTTGCGCCGCCCTTCCGGCCGCACCACGTAGTAGGCGAAGTAGGAGGCAATGACCGGGGCCGCACACACCAGAAAAACGCCCAGCATCTTCCAGCGGCCACTGAGGGTGCGCCGGGCCTCGCTGTCCATTGCGCGCTCGGGCGACGGGATGGAATGCACGGTCAGGCCCAGTGGCTGGTCAGCGTGGCCGCGTGATGATGAATCGTCTAACAATTTGAAACCAGACATAAAGAAGTGTGAGCAGTGCGCTCAGCGCAAACCATTGAAAAGCATAGCCGTAATGTTTATCGACACCGGTCCTGGCCAGCGGCCAGTCACGCAGCACGCCATCGCTGGCCGCACCGAGTTGTTGCACGGACACGGGCAACAACGGCCAACCCAACTCGGTGCTAAATGCACGCATGTCGAGATTCTGCCGGAGGCGCCCTGACTCGGGGCCGCCCAACTCGTATAACTTGGAGGGCGGCGGGGCCAAGCGACCGCTGATTTCCACCACGCCCGCAGGTGATTCAATGAGGGGCAGCTGGGTGCGGTCGATAAAGTTGCGTGCCACCCAGCCGCGCTGCACCAGCACCACGGCCGCGCTGCCTTCGAGCTTCAGCGGCGTCAGGACATACAAACCCGGCTTGTTGTTCATCTGGCGGTTGTCCAGAAACACCGTGTGCTGCGCCAGCCACTGCCCGCGCAACCTGACGCTGCGGTTGATCTCGATGGCAGGATCAGACAGCGCCAGCAGCATCGGCCCCGTCAATGCGGGCAATGCCGACTGGTGCTCAATGCTGGTTTGAATGGCAATTTTTTGACCCGCACGTGACAACTGCCAGCGCCCCAGCACCAGCGTAGACAGCACCGCCAACACGGTGCTGATGGTGATCAGCCAGAACTTCCAGCGTGCTTTCACGAGATAATCCAGTTCATGAAATACATAGTAGCGCTTGCATTTTTAGGCATCATTGCCAGTCTGGCCACAGCCTTGTTTTTCATGATGAAGAATAACGCCAGCAGCAAATCCAGGCAGCAAAAAATGGCCTTTGCACTGGGCTTGCGGGTGGGTATTTCCATCCTGCTGTTTGCCAGCATTTTGCTGAGTTGGAAATTGGGTTATCTGCATCCTACCGGCATTGCATCAGGACAGTAAAAAGGCACCGGATGGTGCCTTTTTATCGGGCGGCAATGGGGTCCTATAGCCAGTAAACCAGCACATACAGCCCAAGCCAGACCACGTCCACAAAGTGCCAGTACCAGGCGGCACCTTCAAAGCCAAAATGGCGCTCGGCGGTGAAGTGGCCTTTTTGCAGTCGCAGTGTGATGAACAACAGCATCAGCATGCCGACAAAGACGTGAAAGCCGTGGAAGCCGGTCAGCATGTAAAAGGTGGTGCCGTAGATACCGGAAGTCATCTTTAAATTCAGCTCATGGTAGGCGTGGTAATACTCGTACCCCTGCACCGTCAGGAACACGATGCCCAGCAGCACCGTCATCCACATGAACGCCAGCGTCTTGCTGCGGTTACCGACAATCAGGGCGTGGTGCGCGAGAGTCAGCGTTACGCCCGATGACAAAAGCAAGGCGGTGTTGATGGTGGGCAGCCAGAACGGCGTCATGGTCGTGAAGGGCTCGATGATGCCTGCGGGGGAGCCCGTAGCGCCCGCTGCCAAACTCGGCCAGACCGCCTTGAAATCAGGCCACAACAGCGCGTTGTCGAGACTGCCCAAGGCCGGTACTGAATGGGCCCGCGCCCACCAGAGTGCCGTGAAAAAAGCACCGAAGAACATCACCTCCGAGAAGATGAACCAGCTCATGCTCCAGCGGAAAGACAGGTCCACCTTGTAGCCATACTGGCCGCTTTCGCTCTCGTGAATGGCCTCGCTGAACCACTGGTACAGCACGCCCAAAAACATGATCATGCCAAAGGCCAGCGAGTACTTACCCCAGTCCGCCCCGTTCACCCACTGGCCTACGCCCAGGATGACAAAAAACAGACCCAAGGCCGCCAGGGCGGGATGGCGTGATGGTCCTGGCACAAAGTAGTACGGCGTGGCGGCATGTGTTGTTGAGCTCATTTCAAATCCATTCCTTGCAGTTCTTTTGACTCTGTTTTGCAAACGGTGGCGTCACGGCCTTACTTGGCCACGACCCAATTCACCAGCACGATCAACCCAATGACCATCATGATGGCCCCGGCAATGCCCACCACAATGATGTGAAAGGGGCTGACGCGGGCCTGGTCTTCCTGCGACTCGCTACTTTTACGAATACCAAAAAACGACCAGGCGACCATCTTGATGCTGCGCCAAAAAGAGGGCTTATTCATGTGCCAACTCCTGTCGGCGTCGGCGCGATGGCAGCCGCCACCGGCACCGCCGGGGTCTTGCCACCCACCTCAAAAAATGTATAAGACAGCGTGATCGTCTTCACATCTTTGGACAGCTTGGGGTCAATCACAAACACTACCGGCCACGACTTCATCTCACCCGGCGCCAGCGTGTACTGGCTAAAGCAAAAACACTCCAGCTTGTTGAAGTGTGGCCCCGCCTGCGCCGGTGCATAACTTGGTATGGCCTGCGCTGACATGGCTCGGTTTTGCACGTTCTTGAACTCGTACATCACCGTCGCCAGCTCACCCGGATGCACTTGCAGCGAGCGTTGTGCCGGCTTGAATTCCCACGGGCCTTGCGAATTGGCATCAAACTCCACCGTGATGGTGCGGCTGGTGTCGACCTGCGTGTTGCTGGGCATCGACGGCGTGGCACCGGGGATGTTGCGGTCCCCCAGCGCCAGGATGTTGATGCCGGTCATCTCGCAAATGGACTTGTAAATGGGCACCAGCGCAAAACCGAAGGCGAACATGGCGACCGCAATCACGGCCAGCTTGCGCACCATTTTGAAGTTTTCGCGCTGCAGGTGCATGGCCTAGCGGCTTTCCAGGTACATCTTGGCGAAAAAGCCGATGAAAAACACCAGCGCCACCGAGGCAAGGATCAACCCGGTTTTCAGGTTGGCTTTTCTTTGTTCAGGGGTCATCATGATGCTTCTCAATGTGCTTTAGGCAATGATTTTGGTCGCGGTGATATCCAGCTTGGGCGGCGTCTCAAAAGTATGGAATGGTGCGGGCGAAGGCACTTCCCACTCCAGGCCTTCAGCGGCTTCCCAGGGTTTTTGCGGTGCCTTTTCGCCCTGGCCACGCATGGTGGGCAGCACGATGAAGAAGAAGAAATAAACCTGCGCAAAGCCGAAGAAGAAGGCTCCCACCGAGGCGATGGCGTTGAAATCGGC
>CAJAFJ010000578.1 GCA_903938955.1 uncultured beta proteobacterium
CCGGTGATGATCTGCATGCGTTGCTTCGGTCCCAGCCGCGTGTCGTTGGCGATGAAGGCGCCGCTGCTGGACTCTGCCAGCCGCGCTTGCACCACCGGGTGACGGCCTTGGGTAATGTCGAGGCAGGGCTCTTTGACGAATTGGGGTGCGCACCAGTCCAGCGTGAGGGCGCGCTCGGTCAGGGCGCACAGCGCGTCCAGCGTGGCCAGGGCGCGGGCCAGCCGGGTCAGGGCGGGGACATGGGCTTGCAGTTGGTCCAGCACTTGCTCGAACAGCCATTTTTCACGGGCCAGGGCGCGCTCTTGGGCGCTCAGGGCTTTGTCTTCAAAGGCTTTCAGTTCGGGGGTGATGAAGCGCTCGGCGTTTTTCAGGGTCTGGCGGCGACGGTAGTCGTCGGGCACTTTATCCACTTGGCCTTGTGTGACTTCAATGAAGAAACCATGCACTTTGTTGAACTGAACGCGCAGGTTGGCAATGCCGGTGCGGGCTTTTTCGCGGGTTTCCAGGTCCAGCAAAAAGCTGTCGCAGTTGGTCTGGATGGCGCGCAGTTCGTCCAGTTCGGCATCGAAGCCGCTGGCAATCACGCCGCCGTCGCGCACCAGTACGGCGGGTTCTGCGTCGATGGCACGGGTCAGCAAGTTGGCACAACCTTCGGGTGGCAGCAGGTCGTCCGACATCTGCGTCAAATAGTCTTCCAGGCCGCGTGTGGTGTGGGTGAGCAGCGCGGTTTTGAGCAGCGTTTGCTGCAAGGCGATCAATTCGCGCGGACGCACCTGGCGCAGTGCGATGCGGGCCGTGATGCGTTCCACATCGGTGCTGCCTTTGAGCTGTTCGCGCAGTTTGAGCCACGGGCCGATGCGCAGGGCGGCGATGGCGTTCAGGCGTTGCTGCGCTTCGCTGCGGTCGCGGCGGGGCGCCAGCAGCCAGTTTTTCAGCAGGCGGCTGCCCATGCCGGTCATGCAGGTGTCGAGCAAGGAGAACAGCGTGGGCTTTTCTTCGCCGCGCAGGGTTTGCGTCAACTCCAGGTTGCGCCGGGTGGTTTGCGGCAGGTCGATCAATTCATCATTGCGCTGCACGCGCACGCGGTGAATGTGTGTCAGCGCCCGGCCCTGCGTGTGTTCGGCGTAGCTCAACAACGCGGCGGCGGCGGCGTGCGCTTGCGCCAGGTCTTGCGCCTGCCAGGTGGCCAGGGTGGCGGCTTGCAGTTGGGTGAGCAGTTTGCGTTCGCCCAAAGCGGCTTCAAACTGCCAGTCGGGTCGCACGGTGATGGACATGGCCCCCGTGGCCGTTTGGCTGCGCAGGCGTGTTTCAAAAGCGGGTGTGGCACCGGCGCTGAACAGCAACTCGCCGGGGCTGATGCGCGCCACCCATTCCGCCAGTTCATCGACGGCGCATTCGGCCAGATGCACTTCGCCCTGAGTCAGGCTGAGCCAAGCCAGCCCGCAGTTGTTGCGCGGGCCCTGGTGCACGGCCAGCAGCATCGACTCAGTTTTGTCACTTAGCAGCTCCATGTCGGTGAGCGTGCCGGGGGTGACGACGCGCACCACTTTGCGTTCTACCGGGCCTTTGCCGGTGGGCTCGCCCATCTGCTCGCAAATCGCCACCGATTCGCCCAGCTTGATGAGCCGCGCCAGATACGTGTCCACCGAGTGAAACGGCACCCCGGCCATCAGCACCGGCTGCCCGGCCGACTGGCCGCGCTGCGTCAGGGTGATGTTGAGCAGACGCGCGGCTTTCTCGGCATCGGCATAAAACAGCTCATA
>CAJAFJ010000579.1 GCA_903938955.1 uncultured beta proteobacterium
CCGAGGATGATGAACACACGCCCCTGCTCAAACAGGTACAAAACCGCATCCGTGACCTGGTGCCCTTAGCCGACCACGAAGCGACGCCACTGGCCACCAATGACAACTCCATCGTCTTTCACAGCGCCCACAGCAAAGTGCGGGAACTCGAAATTCTGCATGACCAACTGCTGCAGTTGCTGGCCCAACCCGCCAATGAGCCAGCCCTGAACCCACGCGATGTGATTGTGATGGTGCCCGATATTGAACAAATGGCCCCCGCCATCCGGGCGGTCTTTGGCCAGTACAAACGCGGTGATGCTCGTTTCATTCCGTTTGACATTGCCGACATGAGCGCCAAGACCAGTAGCCCGTTGATTGGCGCGCTGGACTGGTTGCTGCGACTGCCGCAGCAGCGTTGTTGCATGAGCGAACTAGTCGATTTACTGGAAGTGAGCGCCGTGGCGGCCCGCTTTGGCATTGATCAGGGGTCCCTGCCGAAGCTCACCCAATGGATGGTGGGCGCTGGAATTCGCTGGGGTTTGAACGTGGCGCACCGGGCTGATTTGGGCTTAGTGGCCTGTGGCGATCAAAACAGTGTCTGGTTTGGTCTGCGTCGCATGTTGCTGGGCTATGCCAGCGGCATGGTGGCGGTGGACGAGCCATTGGCTTACTTCAACGACATTGAACCCTATGCCGAGGTCGGTGGTCTGGAAGCTGAGCTGGCCGGGTCGCTCGCCCACCTGTTACAGGCATTGATGAATTGGTGGACCCAGGCCAGTACGCCGGCCACCCCCGCAATCTGGGCGGAACGGGGTCGGACCTTGCTGGCGGAGATGGTCAAGGCCGAATCGGATGCGGACAAACAGGCGCTCAGCGCGCTGGAAGATGGCCTGGTGGCTTGGCAACTGGCCTGCGAGGAAGCCAGTTTTGAGCAAGAGGTACCACTGATCGTGGCCCGCTCGGCCTGGATGGAAGCGATGGAAGTACCCAAGCTGAATCAGCGTTTTCAAGCCGGTGGCGTCACTTTTTGCACTTTGATGCCGATGCGGGCCATTCCGTTTGAAGTGGTTTGCTTGCTGGGCATGAATGACGGCGAGTACCCCCGGCGCAGCATGCGCAGCGACTTCGACCTGATGGGCTTGCCCGGCACCTCACGCCCGGGAGACCGCTCGCGCCGAGATGATGACCGCCAACTGATGCTGGAGGCCTTGCTCTCAGCACGCCGCCTGTTTTATGTCAGTTGGTGCGGCCGCAGCGTGCGCGACAACAGCGAAAAACCGCCCTCGGTGCTGGTGTCGCAATTACGGGATTACTTGAATGCGGGCTGGGGCCAGGATGTGGTGCCAGAGCGGACCACCCACCATCCCCTGCAACCGTTTAGTCGGCGCTATTTTGAAACCGGTAGCCCCTTGGTGACCTATGCCCGGGAGTGGCGGGCGGCGCATGGGTCCATGGAGGTCGCAACTGAGGACGGGCCCTCCGGTGAAAAGGCCACGGAGATCGAGCCCTTGGCGACCTTCAGTGCCGACCCCAATTTGCCGGTGACCTTAAGTCAATTGACCGGTTTTCTGCGCAATCCGGTAAAGGCGTTTTTTCGGCAACGGTTGCTGGTGGTTTTTGAAGAAGACAGCCAGGACAAGGCCGACGAAGAGTGTTTTGCCATTGATGGTCTACAGGAATATGGACTGATCCAAGAATTACTGGCGAACGCAACCGCCCAGACCAGCCAGGTGCAGAGCCAAGCCTGCGTGACCAGCGCTTTGACGCGTTTGCGTAAAGCCGGGGAGTTGCCACATCAAGGCTTGGGCGACCTCAAGCAGCAAGCCCTGCATGAGGTGTTAACCACCATGTTGCAGGCCTGGCGGACCGAACAAGCGCGGTTTCCTGAAGCGGCAGAACGCCAATCCGTTCGCCTGCAAGTGGGTGACCTGGTGTTGGAAGACTGGATTGATCACCTGCGCCAGGGCGATGTCGTGG
This sequence comes from uncultured beta proteobacterium, assembly GCA_903938955.1. The sequence continues at coordinate 1,960 of CAJAFJ010000579.1, forward strand.
CCGATCCTGGGGCCAGTCACCAGATCAGTACCGTCACCGCATGGCTGGAACTGCAACCGAGCAAACTGCTGGAGAAAGGGACCAAACCCATCGCTAGAGCCGACAAGCTGGTGGCGCCTTGGGTGCGCAGCCTTGCCATGGCGGCCGGTGGATTAACCGCCCAGGGCGTGCTGGTCGGGCGTGATGGCGTGCTCGACATTTCACCGATGCCCCAAGACGAAGCCCAGACCACCCTGAGCATGCTGCTATCCCTCTGGCTGCAAGGCATGAATACGCCGCTACCCCTGCCGCTTAAAACGGCACTGGCCCAGCTCGAAGAAAAAAACGCCAGTGCTCACTATGAAGGTGGTTATATGCAATCCGGTGAGGTCGATGAATCCTGCCTGGCCCGCATGTTTCCGGACTTTGAGACCCTGACCGAGGATGGCCACTTTGAAGCGTTGGCGCAACAGGTTTATGCCCCGCTCTTGCAATGGGCGGATCAGCACGTGACAGCCCGCTTTCACAACAACGAGCCCGCGTTCGATGAGGCCGCCGCATGACAACGCCGCCTACTATGAGAGAAGATTCGATGACTAGCACTACCCCCGCCCCGGCCAGCAAAATCCTGCACGCCGCCACCTTTGACCTGTGGGGCAGTCGCTTGATTGAAGCCAGTGCTGGCACGGGTAAAACCTGGACCATCGCCGCCTTGTACTTGCGCCTGGTGCTCGGTCATGGAGGCGAACATGGGTTCGAGCGTCCCCTGCGACCTTCCGAGATTCTGGTCATGACCTTCACCCGAGCGGCGACACGGGAACTGTCAGACCGCATTCGTGAGCGCTTGCTCAACGCCGCCCAATGTTTTCGCGACGAGAGACAGCCCGACCCGGGCGACAGCTTCCTGACCACCTTGATGGCCGAGTACACGCCAGGGGCAGAGCGCAACCGAGCCGCGTTTTCCTTGGCCATGGCGGCCGAAAGCATGGACGACGCCTCGGTGCATACCATTGATGCCTGGTGCCAACGCATGCTCAAAGAACATGCCTTTGACAGCGGCAACTTGTTTGACGAAGAACTGGTGGCAGAAGAAGAAACCATGCGCATTGAAGCGAGCCACGACTACTGGCGCCAGGCCTGCTACCCGCTGGCCGCCGAGCCGCTGTCGCAGGTGCTGGCGATCTGGAGCGGCGTCGACACTCTCAGCGCCGATCTGCGTGACCTGATGAACCAGGACATCCCCGTGGCAGCAGCACAAGGGACGTTGGCCGAGGTGCTGACCCAGGCTACTGAGCACCGTGCGACGGCGCTGGCGCAACTCAAAGACGGCTGGGCGGTGCGGGCTCAAACCATGCAGGACTGGCTGGACGGTCAAACCGCCACCAAGAACAGCGGCTGGGATGGACGCAAACTCAGCCCCAAAAATTACACCGGCTGGCTGAACACCCTCAAAGGGTGGGCCAATGGGACGATTGAAGGTGACAAACCGGATCTAAAAACCGGCTGGGAGCGTTTCACCCCAGAGGGATTACTGCTGGCGCGCAAAGCCGATGCGCCCTCAATCGCCCTGCCGCCAGAATTTACTCAATTTGCCGCGTTCAAAGTGGCGATTGATCGCTTGCCCGAGATCAGCGTGCCCGTTCGTTTGCACGCTGCGGCGACGGTGGCGCAGCGACTGCTCCAGCTCAAGCGACAGAGCAGCAGTTTCGGGTTCGCGGACATGCTGCACCGCCTCAACACGGCCTTACGTGGTGTGAATGGCACGCGCCTGCGCGAGCGCATCCTTGCCCAGTACCCGGTCATTCTGATTGATGAGTTTCAGGACACCTCACCACTGCAGTACCAAATCTTTGACCAGATCTACCAGACCGAATCCAATGACTGCCACAGTGCGTTGCTGCTGATCGGTGACCCTAAACAGTCGATCTATGGCTTTCGTGGTGCCGACATCTACAGTTATATGAAGGCGCGTCGTGCGACCACCGGACGCCACTATGTGCTAGAGACGAACTTTCGTTCAACCCAATCGTTGGTCGATGTGGTCAATCACTGGTTTGCCTATGCCGATGACGCGCGCAGCGAAGGGGCATTCATGTACCGCCAACCGGAGGACAACCCCCTGCCCTTCGTCAAAGTCAAGGCCCAAGGACGCAAGGAGCAGTTGGTCAACGCCAATGGCCTGGTACCGCCCATGACCCTGGTCCACGATCTGGACTTGACTAATTCAGAAGGCATGCGCAAACGCTTTGCCGCGCGCTGTGCCGAGCAAATCGTCGGCTGGCTCAACGACCCGAAATCCGGTTTTGCAACCCCTGGTGCCAACGGTGAAGCAGCCACCTTCCAGCCGTTGCGCCCGGCGGATATCGCGATCCTGGTGCGCACCGGCAAGGAAGCGGCGGCCGTGCGACGCGAACTGGAGCGCCGCTCAGTCGCCTCGGTGTACCTGTCAGACAAAGACTCGGTGTTCGACAGTGTCGAGGCACAGGATTTGGTGCATTGGTTGCGCGCAGTGGCTACGCCACAGGATGTGCGACTGGTGCGCGCTGGACTGGCGACTCGCACCGTGGGCTTGAGTCTGGATGAATTGGGCTGGCTGGCCAGCAACGATGACGCCTTTGATGCACGCAGCGAACAATTGCGCCAATTGCGCACCGTGTGGCAAATGCAGGGGGTGTTGGCGATGCTGCGTCAAACCTTGCATCAACTTGGGCTGGCAGCACGCTGGCTCGCCGCCCCGGACGGTGAACGCAAACTGACTAACTTCCTGCATCTGGCGGAATTGCTGCAAACGGCGAGCGGCGCCCTCGACGGTGAGCAATCCCTGATTCGCTGGTTGGTCACGGAGATGAGCGAAGGCAGTGCCCAGGGCGATGAGCAGGTGGTGCGACTCGAAAGTGATGCCGATCTGGTCAAGGTCATCACCATCCACAAGAGCAAAGGGCTGGAATATCCACTGGTGTGCCTGCCTTTTGCCAGCAGTTTCAGAGCGAAAGACAGTAAAACGACCTCCTTCATCAACCTCGCCGATGAGGATGGTCAGCGTGAATTGCGCTTGCAGTTCAGCAAAGAGGAATTGGCGCTGGCTGATCGGGATCGTCTGCGGGAAGACTTGCGGCTGGTGTACGTGGCGCTGACGCGTGCCCGACATTCGCTGTGGGTGGGGTTTTCTGCCGTCAAATCAGGGCCCGGTTCTGCCTGCCTCTCCCACAAGAGTGGGACCGGTTATCTCATTGGTGGCACCGACGCGATTGCCGCTGCTGACTGGCTGGCGTCGTTGGAGCAGTTTGCGTCCAGCTGTACGGACATGGTGTTGCAGCCTGCAGAACTCACGACGGCCTGCACCCCCTTGAGCCGTGCCGTGGCGGGTGTCGCGTTGTTAGAGCGACCCAACTACCAGGCCGACTTCGATCGCCATTGGATGATTGGCAGTTTTTCTCGGCTGGCCAGGGATCTGACCCCAACCGGAGCGACTACAGCACTGTCACCGCTGCAAACGTCCCGACCGGCAGACGACGAGCTGGACGTGGTTCTCAGTGTGCAAGCCCAACAAGAACAAGTTAGAACCGCGGCTCTCGCCACCCCAGCGGCATGGCACAAGTTTGCGCGTGGTGCCGAGGCCGGTAACTTTCTGCACGATCAACTCGAATGGTTGGCGGCTGAAGGTTTTGCCTTGGCTGGGAATGAACCGATGGCGGCACGGCTGATGCGCCGCTGTGAGCGTGCCGGACGTAGCGCGCATGTTGAAACTGTTACCGCCTGGCTCACAGACGTGGTGCAAACCAAGTTGCCAGGCCCCAATGCTGCACTGATCGAACTTGCCTATGTGATGCCAGAGATGGAGTTCTGGCTGCCAGCGAACCACATGGAAGCCAAAGAAATCGATGCCCAGTGTCGCCAGCATCTGTTGCCTGGGGTGGATCGGCCAGGCTTGGTGGAGCGACAGTTACATGGCATGCTGATGGGATTTGCCGATCTGGTGTTTGAGCACCAAGGCAAATACTGGGTACTGGACTACAAGTCCAATCATCTGGGCGAAGACGATGCAGCTTATGACCAAGACGCGCTGGCCCACGCCATGGCCGAGCACCGCTATGACGTCCAGGCCGCCATTTACCTGTTGGCCCTGCATCGCTTGTTGAAACAGCGACTCGGGAGCAGTTATCGGCCTGAGGACCACATCGGGGGTGCCGTGTACCTGTTCCTGCGCGGCATCAAGGGACCACAAAACGGGGTTTGTCTGATTCCCGCCAGTCTCCCTTTGCTCGATGCTCTCGACGCCATGTTGGGCGAGGAAGCCTTGCCCGCATGAACAGCTTCACGATAACCCATGACCAGAGCCCTGCCACCATGACTGATTCCACCTTGATAGTCGCCCCTGACCAAGCCGCTGAGTTGTCGGCCGATCCGTTGACTATTCTGCACAGTTGGGCCGACAAGGGCTGGTTGCGCCGTTTGGACAGCGCACTGGCTGCCTTTATGCGCGAACTCGATTCAAGGGCCTCGCCGGTCTTGCTGGTGAGTGCCGCCGTACTGGCACAAATGGAGGGACGGGGTCACACCTGTCTGCCGCTACGCCTGCTGGTGACACAGCCCGATGAGGTATTGGCCTGGCCCGCGACGGCTCATGAAGACTTGAATGCCTTATGGCAAACGTTGCCCACCAGTTTGGCAGAGTGGCTCGACTCACTGCGCACCAGTCCCCTGGTGCGTTCTGTCACGTTTGCTCAAGGCGGAGATACCGAACAAGACCACGCAGACCGTGGTCAACCCTTAGTGCTGGGCGGTACCGCAAACGAACCCTTGTTGTACTTGCGCCGTTACTGGCTGCATGAATGCCAGGTGGCCGCAGAGGTCTTGCACCGAACGGCTGCGAGCCAGGCCGTGGATGAAGATTTTGCACACCAATGGCTGGATCGCTTGTTTGATTCAACAGTCCAAGAGGCGCCAGCGTCCAACGAGGTGGATTGGCAAAAACTGGCCTGCGCGGTGGCTTTACGTGCCAGCCTGACCGTCATCACCGG
>CAJAFJ010000580.1 GCA_903938955.1 uncultured beta proteobacterium
GCTGCCCGCATTGCTGGCGATTTTTCTGGGAACCCTGCTTATTTCCTGGTTGCCGATACTGGCTACCGGTTTGCCCGATCTGTTGATGGGTGTTCGGCGTTGAACACCCTGGGCGCTGAGACGTAAAACTGCACCCGGTTGCGACCCGCCTCTTTGGCTTGGTACATCGCCAAATCAGCCCACTTGAGGATGTCCTCTGGATTGGCGGTGTGCTCTACAAACAGGGCCACGCCGATGCTCGCGGTGCAGTGGTGCTCCACCGTGACGCCGGTGGGCTCCGCCCCACGCGTGAGGGTCAGCCGGTAAGGTTCTGCCAGGGCGAGGCGGATTTTTTCGGCCACCCGGGCCGCCTCGGCGGTCGATTCAACCAGATCGGTTTTCAGCTCACTGATCATCACGACAAATTCATCACCGCCAAAGCGGGCCACCGAGTCCATCTCGCGCACGCCATTTTTCAGCCGCTGAGCCACCTCGATCAGCAGCAAATCACCCATGTCATGGCCATGGGTGTCGTTGAGCGATTTGAAGTTGTCCAGGTCCAGAAACATCAGGGCGCCATAGACGCCACTGCGTTTGCTGGCCGCCATCGACTGGTTCAGCCGGTCGCTGAGCAGGCGCCGGTTGGGCAATTGGGTGAGCGGGTCATGGAACGCCATTTGACGCACCACGTTTTCCAGCTGCTTGCGCTCGGTCATGTCTGTGTGCGTGATCACCGCGCCCAGCTGGCCGTCCTGCTGCAAGGGCGTGACGCTCATCGTGAACCAGCGCTGCTGCTGCGGTGAATGGCAGGCGTACTCCTGCTGGAAGCGGGGCAGCTTGCCGTCCAGCACGGCCTGAATGCCGGCGCGGGTGTCCATGATCTCTGTTAAGTGGGCGCTTGTGCTGCCTTGGCTGATGCTCAGGTAATTGGCCCCGACACCGGTCTGTCGTGCCGGTATGCCGGGCTGGGTGCTGTTTTCTGTGGCGAAATGTTGCCAATGTTCATTGACCGCCAAAATCACACCCTGCTGATCGATCACCGCAATTTCGGCGGGGACTGAATTCAGAATGGCCAGTGTGAAGGCCTCGCTTTTTTGCAGCGCCGCCTCGGCCAGCTTGCGGTTTTGGATGTCAACCAGTGCCCAAATCGAATCCTCGTTGCCCTGACTGCTCATCCCGCCACTGATCTCAAACCAGCGCAGGCTGCCATCTTGGCACCGGAACTGAATTTCGGTGCGGTAAATATCGCCTTGGTGCAGCACCGGGTAGGCCGCTTGGGCAAATGCGTCATGTGCTTCATCGCTGGGGTAGATGAGGCGGCTGGGTTGGCCGATCAACTCTTCCGGCGTGTAACCCAGCATGTCGGCAAAGAAGGCATTGGCCCAGATGAACTGGCGGTCTGCCAGTTTCACGATGCCCACGAGACGGCTGTCGAGAATCGCTTTTTGCATACGCATCAGACTGAGGATGTGCTGTTCGTGCTGAATCCGCTCGGTGATGTCATGGCTGATGCCCAGCACCCCGATCAATTGGCCGTTGGCATCCCGCATCGGGGTTTTGGTGGTCTCCAGTAACTCCCGGTGACCATCGTCAGCAAAGGTGACCCATTCTTCGTTGATGTGCAGCCCGTCAGACGCCAGGGCCGCCTTGTCATTGGCGCGGAAAGCGTCGGCCAGCGTGGGGTCGACAAAGTCGTAATCGGTCTTGCCGACGATGTCGGCCTCCTGAGCACCAAAAAAACGCTCAAAACGCGGGTTGCAGGCCAGGTACACCCCGTCTGCATTTTTGAGCCACACCAGGTCGGGCAGGGTGTTGATCAGGCTGTGCAGTCGGGCCTGGGTGTCCATCAGCTCAGCCGTTTTTTGGCGCAAGGCCTGCGTCATGTCTTCCGCCAGACTGACGGCCCGGCCCCGCGCGTTGCTCAGGAGCCAGACCAGCCACGCCAGCAAGACACTTATCAAAACCCCATTGACCCGGAGTTCTGTCACGCGCAGCGTCTTGAGGTTGGCGTCAAAGTCGGGGCGCGAGCTGAGCCGGGTGGTCCAGCGGCGGCCGCTGACCTGGATTTGCTGGGTCGACTGGAATCGGGCGGGTGCGGCCTGTGGCAGGCTCAGCGGGTCATTGGTGTCCATCATCAGCTTGCCGTCTGTGACGCTCTCGCCATCAAAAATTTCGAGGTCAACCAGCTTGATGCGCTCGCCCAGAATGCCGCGCATCAGGTCGTCCATGCGAAACGGCGCCGAGACCCAGCCCCGGATGTGGGCGCGGCGCTCGTCCAGGGTCTGGTGCGGCAAGGACTGGCGGTACACCGGCAGGTACATCAAAAAACCTGCTTTGGCGTGGTTGTCGGCTTCTTGCACCAGCACGATTTTGGGGGTGATGGCCGCGTCATCGGTATCGCGGGCCAGGTCCATGGCGGTGCGGCGTAGCGGTTCTGAATACACGTCGTAGCCAACGGCCCGCAGGTTGGCACCGGTGAATGGCTCAATGAACAGCACCGGGGCGTAGACCGGGCGCTCGCCTGCGGGGCGGATGGCGAAGTCGGGCAAGTCTTGCTGGCGGATGCGTTCGATCACGGCTGTTTTGCTCGGCGCCGCGATCAACGGCGAAAACCCGATGCCCTGAATCCCCGGGTAATGGTCGCCCAGGCGCAGATTGGCGACGTAGCGGCTGAATTGATCGCGGTTCACCGGCTCCGATGCCTCCAGCAGCCCGCGCACCCCGCGCAGCACCTGCTCGTAGGCCACCAGACGCTGCTCAATCAACAGGGTGATTTCTTTGTTCTGGTGGTTAAAGCTGACCTGTTGCGCTTGGTTCTCGTCTTGTAGCGCGTTCTTTTGCTGCACAAAGGTGACCGCCAAGCCCAGTGCCAGCACCAGCCAGGGCACGAGTTGCGACGCCCTGGCCCATGGGTTGGGGGGCGATGGAGGTGGAGGGGTTGGATTCACAAATGAGAGCCGTGCCATGCAATGGCGTCACCTTGCATAGTACGAACATTCAGTCTACAAAAGTCAGGGCAGTCATAGAGGTTTGAGGATAATCAGGAAATCTTGAAAAAACGCACACACTCCCTCCCCGAAGTTAACTTCTCCGACGAAGGCCCGCTTCGTCACCTCCACCTTGGCACCGAATGGATTCAGGGCTCCATGATCATGGACGCGCCCACGCTTCTGTACCACGAGTACATCCAGCGCATGATGGCCTGGCTGCTGTTTGTCGAGCCCGACACGGTAACTAAGCGCCAGGCCATGCAATTGGGTCTGGGCGCCGGCTCGCTGACCAAGTTTTGCGCCAAAGAAGTGCGCATGAAAACCGTGGCCATCGAGCTCAACCCGCAAGTGCTGGTGGCCTGCCGGGGCTGGTTCAAACTGCCGGCCGACAACACCCGCATGCAGGTCGTGTTGGCCGATGCCGCCCTTGAAATCCAGATCCCCAAATGGTGGGGCACCGTGGACGCGCTGCAGGTGGATTTGTACGACCACGAAGCCGCTGCGCCGGTGTTGGACAGCCTGCCGTTTTACAACCACTGCAAGCGCCTGTTGACGCCCGAGGGCTGTATGACGGTCAACCTGTTTGGCCGTGCCTCCAGCTTCACCCGCAGCGTTGAAAAAATCTCGGCTGCCTTTGGCGCGGACGCGGTGTGGGCTTTCAAACCGACACGCGAAGGCAATACCGTGGTGCTGGCGCAATGCACCCGGACCCGACCGACGCGCGAGGTGCTGGACGCCCGCGCCGACGCGATTCAAGCCCAATGGGGCCTGCCCGCCGCCAAGTGGGTGCGTGTCTTCAAACCGATGCTGAAATGAACCACGCCGCCGCGCCCCAAGCACCCGCCCGCGTGCCGCACACCGGTCCGCTGGACTGGCGCCGCCTGGTGGAGTGGCTGCACAGCGATGGCGTGATCAGCCTGGAGGAAGCGCAGCGCCTCACGGCGCGTTGCGCCCAGGCCGAAAGTGCGCAGCACCCGCTGGTGCGCCTGGCCAGTGTGTCGGTGCGCCGCGTGGCCGATGGCAAGGCGCTGGACATTGAGTTGCTGACCCAGTGGCTGGCCCAGCGCGTCGGCCTGGCTTATTTGCGCATTGACCCGCTCAAGGTGGATGTTGGCAAGGTGGCCGACACCATGAGCGCGGCCTACGCCGAGCGCCACAAGATATTGCCGGTGCAGGTCACGCCGAGTGAGATCGTCATTGCCACCACCGAGCCGTTCATGACCGAGTGGGTGGCTGAAGTACAGCGCCAGTCGCGCCGCACCGTGCGCCGGGTGCTGGCCAGCCCGCACGATATTCACCGCTACACCGCCGAATTTTTTGCCCTGGCCAAATCGGTGCGGGCCGCCAACAAGGCCGGCGGCAACCCGACCGGCGCCAGCTTTGAGCAACTGGTGGAGCTGGGCAAGACCAGCAAACAACTCGATGCCAACGATCAAAGCGTGGTGCAGGTGGTGGACTGGCTCTGGCAGTATGCGTTTGACCAGCGCGCCAGCGATATTCATTTGGAGCCCAAGCGCGAGCAGGGCGTGATCCGCTTTCGCATTGACGGCGTGCTGCACCCGGTCTACCAGATGCCGATGGCGGTGCTGACCGCCATGACCGCCCGCATCAAGCTGCTGGGCCGCATGGACGTGGTCGAAAAACGCCGCCCGCAGGATGGCCGCATCAAAACCCGCAACCCCGGCGGGGACGAGATCGAGATGCGCATTTCCACCTTGCCGACCGCCTTTGGCGAGAAGATGGTGATGCGGAGTTTTGACCCCGACACCACCGTCAAAGACCTGGACGCGCTGGGCGTCTCTGCCCACGACGCACAGCGCTGGGAGCAACTGGTGAAGCGCCCCAACGGCATCATTCTGGTGACCGGCCCGACCGGCTCGGGCAAAACCACCACGCTGTATTCCACCTTGAAACGGGTGGCCACCGATGAGGTCAACGTCAGCACGGTCGAAGACCCGATCGAGATGATCGAGCCCTCGTTCAACCAGACCCAGGTGCAGCCGCAGCTGGATTTTGGTTTCCCGGAAGGCCTGCGTGCCCTCATGCGGCAAGACCCCGACATCATCATGGTCGGCGAAATCCGCGACCAGCAAACCGCGCAAATGGCGGTGCAGGCGGCGCTGACCGGCCATTTGGTGTTCAGCACGCTGCACACCAACGACGCGCCCAGCGCCATCACGCGCCTGATGGAGTTGGGCATTCCCAACTATTTGCTCAGTGCTACTTTGATTGGCGTGCTGGCGCAGCGCCTGGTGCGCAACCTGTGCCCGCACTGCAAAGTGCCGGACGCCGCTGCCAACCGCGAGGCGCTGGCCGAGGTCGTCAAACCGTGGCAGATCAGTGGCACCTACAAACCGTTCAAGCCGGTCGGCTGTGTGGATTGCCGTATGACCGGGTTCATGGGGCGCACCGGCTTGTACGAGTTGCTGGTGGTGTCGGAAGCGTTCAAAGAAAAGATCAACCGCGAGCCCAACAGCGATGCGCTCAAGCGCCAGGCCATCACCGACGGCATGCGGCCCTTGCGCCTGGCCGGGGCGATGCGCGTGGCCGAAGGTCTGACGGTGCTGGAAGAAGTACTGAGCAGCACGCCACCGCTGGCCTGAGTGGCAGCGTGATACGCGCGACGTATGAATCCTGAAAAAACCACCCCGCCGGCCTCAGCGCCCGTCATGCCCGCGGCGCCCAAAAGCCTGGCGGTGGGGCTGGCGCTGGCCACCGTGGGGGCAATTGCTTTCAGCGGCAAGGCCATCATCGTCAAGCTGGCGTACCGGCATGGGGTGGATGCGGTCACGCTCATCATGTACCGCATGCTGTTTGCGCTTCCCATCTTTGCGCTGATGGCCTGGTGGGCCAGCCGTGGCAAAGCGCCTTTGAGCCGCCATGACTGGTGGGGCGTGCTGGGCCTGGGTGTGACCGGTTATTACCTGGCCAGTTTTCTGGATTTTGCCGGCCTCTCCTACATCAGCGCCTCGCTGGAGCGGCTCATTCTGTACCTCAACCCGACGCTGGTCTTGCTGCTCGGGCTGGTGCTGTACAAGCGCCACATCCAGCGCAACCAGGCGCTCGGCATGCTGACCAGCTACGCCGGGGTCATGCTGGTGTTTGGCCACGAGATCACCTTGCAGGGGGCCGATGCCGCGCTGGGCGCCTTGCTGGTGTTTTTGAGCGCCGTCAGCTACGCGGTCTACCTGACGTTCAGTGGCGAACTGGTGCGGCGGCTGGGTTCCATTCGGCTGGTGGGCCTGGCCACCACCGTGGCCTGCGGCCTGTGCATTGCCCAGTTTCTGCTGCTGCGCCCCTTGAGCGCCGCGCTAGTGGCGCCCGAGGTGCTCTGGCTCTCGGTCCTCAACGCCACCTTGTGCACGGCGGTGCCGGTGCTGATGGTGATGATGGCGATTGAGCGCATCGGGGCCAGCATGGCCTCGCAAGCCGGCATGGTCGGGCCGATGTCCACCATTCTGATGGGCGTGCTGCTGCTGGGCGAGCCCTTCACCGCTTGGGTTGCGGCGGGCACGGTGCTGGTGATTGCCGGCATTTATATCTTCACCCGCAGTGCGCGCGCCACGCCGCACTAAACCTTCCTCCTCTGGGGTCTACGTTGGGCCAGGCGCTTGCGGTGCGCCTGGCGTACGGCATTTTTGTAGCCGTTCGCCGCTCTGATGGGGCGCAGCGATGGCGGGCCAGGTCAATGGACTGCCTGGTAGATAAGTGTTGTTAAATATCAAAAATCAACAAAATATGTTTATATATGACGCGATTGGTTTAGAATTTTGTCATTGATTGGCAAATAAATCAGCCGTGATCATGGTGAGGAAGTATCAAAAGGTGTAGGCCTTGGTCTGGGAGTACTTAAAGCCGTGATCGTCCCCTTTGTGACCGTCACCCCGTGCCGAACGCGCTGGGTCCATTCTTTATAAGCGACACATGCCCATGGATCTCTCCCGCTACACGGCCCTGGTGGTCGATGACTTTGCGACCACGCGGCGCATTGTGAGCAGTGTGCTACGGGACGCGGGCTTTGCGCGCACAAAAGAAGCGCAGGACGGTGTCGAGGCCTTGCGCCAACTGGCGGCCGTGCCGTGTCACTTCATCGTTAGTGACTGGAATATGCCCAACATGAACGGGCTGGAGTTACTCAAGACCGTTCGCAGCACCCCGCATCTGGCGCATCTGCCTTTTTTGCTGCTGACGGCGGAGGCGCAAAAAGAGAATATTGTGTATGCCGCCCAAGCGGGCGCCGATGGCTACCTGGTCAAGCCGTTCAGTGCCGCCATGCTGAACCAAAAAATTGAAACCATTCTGAAACGCAAGGCGGCGGTTCTGGTGGCCAGTTCCTGTCCCGCGCCGCCGTTGGCCAGCGGCGCTTTGCCTGCTCAGGTTCACAAGCAAAATGATGCCGAAGAGGTACTCGCCTCATTTGGTTTCTGAAAGTCTATGCTCATGAAAAATACTGTCACCGCCATGCCGGTCGAAAAATCGTTCTGCACCACCCGCGAAGCCGCCATGCTGCTAGGGGTGTCGGTCGGCACCGTGCAACTGTGGGTCGAAAGCGGCTTGCTGCAAGCCTGGAAAACAGCTGGTGGCCACCGCCGCGTGCTGCGCGATTCGCTGGAGAATCTGCTGCACAAAAAACCGGAAAAAACACCCGTGCCGCAAGCCCCGGCCCCCGTCGCACGAGCGGCAAGCTTGCGTCGCCTGAATGTGCTGGTGGTCGAAGATGAAACCCATTTGCAGCGGCTGTACCAAACGCAAATCTCACGCTGGCCGATGCGCCCGGATGTCACTGTGGTCAACAACGCATTCTCCGCCTTGCTGCTGATCGGTCGCAACCCGCCGGATTTATTGATCACCGACCTGCACATGCCGGGCATGGACGGCTTCAACATGCTGCGCGTGCTGCGCGACACGCCCGAGATTGCCGTCACCACCATCGTGGTGGTGAGCGGACTGGATGCGGCCGAGATTGAACGCAAGGGCGGCATTCCTGATGGCATTGAGGTCTTGCCCAAGCCAATTCCATTTGCCCGCCTGCTGGCCGTGGCGACCTTGCTCGTGGACAGCGCCGACGGCGACATCTCACCTTATTGATCGCTCCCTTCAACCCCTCTTTTAGCCTGAACGTTTGACCATGACCACTATTTTGATCGTCGATGACCATTCCGACATCCGTCGCCTGCTCACCATCACCCTGGGCAAAGAGTACGAAATTCTTGAAGCCGAAGACGGCGTGGCCGCCCTGGAGCTGATTCGGCGCCACCACCCCCGGGTGGTGTTGCTGGACGTGATGATGCCCGGCGCAATAGATGGGCTGCAGGTGCTCGACGCCATCAAGGCCGATCCCAAAACCAGTGACATTTTGGTCGGCATGGTGACCGCGCGCGGACAGGTGGCCGACAGCGACGAGGCCAGCCGGCGCGGCGCCGATGCCTACTTTGTCAAGCCCTTCAGCCCGCTGCAGGTCGTGGCCTGGGTGCGCAGCAAGCGGCTGGGTTAAGCCACAGCCGTTTATCAGGCCAACCGGAGCATGACGATGGACAAGATAGAAGCCCTGCAACACCAGTTGTTTCGCTACGCGCAAGACTTGCAAGTGCTGATGGAGCAGCAAAGCAAGCTCCAGCAGCGGCATCAAAAAGTGCTGCAGTTCATGGGGCGTGGCGAGCCAGGCGTCGATTTGCTGGTCAACACCTTGCTCCCGTCGATGGACATCTACCTGGTGACCGACCACCAGGGTGAAATCATCCA
>CAJAFJ010000581.1 GCA_903938955.1 uncultured beta proteobacterium
CCATTCTTCCTTTTCCATCAGGATGGGCAGGCTGATGTGGTCGGAGTACTTGGCGATGATGCCCTTGACCTTCCAGGCATTGGCGTAGTCCATCGCGTCGTCGCGCAGGTGCAGGATGACGCTGGTGCCGCGGGCGGCGCGGTCGATGGTTTCGACCTCAAAGTTGCCCGCGCCGCCGCTGATCCAGCGCACGCCTTCGGACTCTTTCATGCCGGCACGGCGGGTTTCAACGGTGATCTTGTCAGCGACGATAAAGCCGGAGTAAAAGCCGACGCCAAACTGGCCAATCAGCTGTGAGTCGGCCTTTTGGTCGCCTGACAGTTTGGACACGAAGTCCTTGGTGCCGCTCTTGGCGATGGTGCCGAGGTGGTCGATGGCTTCCTGCGCGCTCATGCCGATGCCGTTATCGGTAATGGTCAGCGTTTTGGCCTCTTTGTCAAAAGTCACTTTGACCTTCAGCTCGGGGTCTGCCTCGTACAGGCCGCCGTCGTTGATGGCTTCAAAGCGAAGCTTGTCGCAAGCGTCCGACGCGTTGGAGATCAGTTCGCGCAGGAAAATCTCTTTGTTGGAGTACAGCGAGTGGGTGACGAGGTGCAGCAGTTGCGCGACTTCGGCCTGGAAGGAAAGGGTTTGTTTGGTCATTTTTGGGTTTAAAGGGTCAAAGAAGATCGAATCGGGATGCGCCGGTCATCCCGCGCACGAAGCCCTCAATTATGGGCGATGGATAAGAGTTTCAAGGGCTGGGGTACGATGCAAACGCAGTCGTCTTCTTGTGGCTTGCTTTAACTTTTTTGGCGTCCGGTCATGCGTTTATCCTCAAAACAGATCGAGATCATCCTGAGTACCAGTCACGAAGTGATGGGCGCTGATGCGTCCGTCTGGCTTTATGGCTCACGGCTGGATGATCAGCGGCAGGGTGGCGATGTTGATTTGTTGATTGAGGTGTTGGCGTCGCCCGGGTTGCTGTGCCGTGCCCTCTTGAAAACCCGGCTGGAACAACGCCTTCAACTCCCGGTGGATGTGCTACTGGCCCGGCGCGGCAAGGCTGACAGCGCGTTTGTTGCCTTGGCCAAGATGCAAGCCAAGCCCTTGTTGGCGATGGCTGATCAGATTTGAGGTTTTATGAATACTGACGCGCTTTTAATTCAACAAAAACAACACTTGGCTAATTTGCTGGAGGCGATTCAGCGTTGTGTTTACTTTCTCGACGCGTCAGACCGCAGCCTTGACTGGCCATTGACGAGCGAGTTTTTGACGGAACACAAAAAGGACAACAAACTGTTTGAAGCCTTGGCTGCCATCAACGAGCGATTTGCCAAACTGCAAGATACGCTGGGCTCCGCGATGCGCCATAGCTTGCTGCTTTCGGGTGAGCAGGCAGATAGTTTCATCAAAGTGCTGGCGCTGTTCGAGAAATTTGGCGTCATTCCAAATATCGAAGAATGGCAAGTAGCGCGTGCCGCCCGCAACTTGGCTGCGCATGACTACGAGACTGATTACGAAGCGGTTGCAGAGCACTTCAATACGTTGCACGCATTAAAAGGGAGCTTGTTGCGAACGGCGGGGCAGTTCGTGCAGTACTGCAATTCCCAGCTCAAAATTAGTCCCAGCAGTCAGGATTTTTCGGTTGAGTTCGAGCGGATTACGGCTTAATTCGAGGGCGTCAGCCACGTCAGCATTTGCCGCGTGACCGCTGGGCTGCTGAGCAGGGCCAGGTGGCTGGTGCGGTAGGCGATGAATTGCGACGGCTTGGCAAATGCCAGCGTGTGCTGCGGGTCGGCATGCTCACCCAGCGCGCTGTGCAGCGGCACCAGGCCGTCGCCCAGCAGCCGGTCCGCCAGTGCGCTGCGTTGCTTGGCGGTCGTGGCGGCCACGGTAAAACAGGCCACTCCCTCGGGTAGCGGCACCGGCAGGCGGCAATCAGGTTGGCGGTGAAATCGGTCATGACCCTGCCAGTCCACATCCAGCACATGACCGTAACGCAGATCGGTGATGCCGGCGCTGCGCAGTTGGCCCAGTTTTGCAAATGGTGCGCTGAACGGTGTGCTGGCCAGCAGCACATCCACCCAGTTACCGGCCCGTTCCAGCGGTACGCCATGGTGTGGCGTGCCCAGAAACACGATGTTTTTCAACCGCGCAGGCCAGCGCATGCCTTGCTGTTGGGCGACATAAACCGCACTGCGGATCAGCAGGCCGCCCATGCTGTGCGCCACTACCGCGAGCTCTTCCATCGGCGCCGGCCAGTGCGTGACCAGTTGCTCCAATTGGGCCGCCAGTTGGTGTCCGTTTTGTGAGATGTGCAAGCCCGAGTTGTAGCGCAGAGATAGCGGGGTGTAGTTCAGCGTCGTCGCCAGCGCCGCGCCATGGTCGGCGCCCGGTGTTTGCCATGACCGGTCGGTCATGCACAGGCCGTGAATCAGC